>NZ_JBZYWI010000021.1:0-31528 GCF_058932755.1 Quadrisphaera sp. DVD1 | reverse complement strand
CACCAGGCGAGGCGCGGGTGAGGGCGCGGGTGAGAGCGCGGGTGCGGACGTGCGGCCATCGGGCCACCTCCAGCCGGCGGCCACCTCGAGGCGGCCTGCTGCGGACGTTCGACGTCGAACGCGCCCGACGCTAGACCCGGGCCGTGCCCCTGGCGAGGGGGCGCCGCCCCCTCAGCGAGCCGTCACCGGCGGCGCCGGCGCAGCACCCGGGGCAGGCCCCAACCCACGACGGCCTCGAACGCCGCCGTCCCGTGCGTGTACGCGCCCGGCGCCAGGCGCACCAGCAGGTCGGGCACCCGGGCCGTCCAGCCGATGAGCACCCGGGGCCTGCGCCGCTCGATCCCGTCCAGGATCGCCTCGGCGACGTGCTCGGGCGACATGGTGAGGATCCGCTCGAAGGCGGCGAACTGCGCGCGGGCCTCGTCCTCGGGCACGTCGGCGCCGGGGCGCGCGTTGCGCGGCAGCCGCGTGTCGGTGCCCCCGGGGTGCACGCTCGTGACGCCGATGCCCAGCGGTCGCAGCTCGGCGCGCAGCGCCTCGGTGAACCCGCGCACCGCGAACTTGCTCGCCACGTAGGCCGCCTGGCGCGGCGCGGACAGCAGCCCGAACACGCTCGAGATGTTCGCGAGGTGCGCGCCGGGCGAGGCCTTGAGCGCCGGCAGCAGCGCGTGCGTGAGGTGGATCGTGCCGCGCAGGTTCACGTCGAGCAGCGCCCAGACCTGGTCGAGGTCGGTCTGGTCGAAGCGGCCGACGGTCGCGACGCTCGCGCCGTTGACGAGCAGCGTGATCCTCGGGTTCTCGGTCAGGAGGGTGGCCGCCGTGGCGGCGGTCGCGTCCCGGTCGCCGAGGTCGACGACGTAGCTGCGCACCGCGAGGGCCGGGTGCGCGGCGCCCAGGCGCGCGGCCACGGACGCCAGCCGGTCGCCGTCCCGGTCGAGCAGCGCCAGGGAGCTGCCGCGGGCGGCCAGCGCGGTCGCGAGCGCCTCGCCGATGCCGCTGGCGGCTCCGGTGACGACGGCGGTGCCGCCGGCGAAGACGTAGTCCTTCATGCGCAGCCCGTACCCGTGCCCCTCGCGCCCACACGGCGACGCCGCCCTCGCCGGCCCTCGTCAGGCGGGCGCCGCAGTGGGACGGTGGCGGCGTGGGAGACGTCGAGGTGCGACCCCTGCGGCGCGGTGAGCGCCGCACCGCCGCCGACGTGCTCGTCGACGCCCTGGCCGACGACCCGAGCTGGGCGCAGGTCGTGCCGGACGGCGCCCGGCGGCGAGCGGCGCTGCGCGCCCTCGTCGGGGTGGCCCTGGCGGACTCCGGCCCGCACGCGCGGGTGGCGGTGCTCGGCGGCGAGGTGCGCGGCGGTGAGGTGCTCGGCGCCGCGGTGTGGCAGCCGCCGGGGCGCTACCCGATGGGCGCGTGGCGCCAGGTGCGGGCGACGCCGCGCGTGCTGGCCATGGCGCCGCTGCTGCGCGGGCGCGTGCGCGACCTCCAGCGCTTCGGCGCTGCGGTCGACGCGCACTTCCCGGCCGACCCCGTGCGCTACCTGCAGGTCCTCGGCGTCGCCCCGGCCGCGCAGGGCCACGGCGTCGGCACGGCGCTGCTGCGCGAGGGGCTCGCGCGGGCCGACGCGGGCGGCGAGGACGTCTACCTCGAGACCGGGAAGGGCGAGAACGTCGCCTACTACGCGCGGCACGGGTTCGCGCTGGTCGCCCCGGGCGCACCGGTGGCCGAGGGCGGCCCCGTGATGTGGCGGATGCGCCGCCGAGCGCGCCGCTAGGCGGCGGCGCGCTCGGCGCGGACCGCCGCCAGCAGCGCGAGGCTCCCCGCCAGCGGCAGGACGGCGAGGAGCAGCAGGGCGCGGTCGAGGCCGACGAGCTCCCCGATCCCCCCGACGACGGCGGAGCCGACACCACCGCCGACGAGGAAGACCAGCGTGGCGATGCCGAGGGCGACGCCGCGGACGTCGGCCGCCACCGCCCCGCTGACCGCCGCCATGAGCGCCGGCTGGCCGAGCCCGAACGCGAGGGTCACGAGCACCACCGCGGCCACGAGCAGCACCGCCGAGCCGACGACCGCTCCGCTCGCGGCCAGGACGAGCGCGAGCGCCGCCGTCGCCCCGGAGGCGGCCAGCGACCGGGTCGGGCCCCAGCGCACGAGCAGCGGCCCGGCCAGCCTCGGGGCGAGGAACCCGGTGACCGCCGAGGGCACCAGCGCCAGGCCGATGAGCAGCGGCGTCCAGCCCTCGGCGGCGAGCACCGCCGGGACGGCGATGAGCAGCGCGAACCACGCGGCCGGCACGGCGGAGGCCGCCAGGGCGCTGCGGACGACCACCGGCTCCTGCACGACGGCCTGCGGCAGGAAGCCCTCGGGGCGGCGGCGCACGCGGGCGGCGGCCGCAGGCGCGCCCAGGGCCAGGAGCACCGCGCCGACGACGGCGATGCCCGTGCCCCCGGCCGGTGACTGCACGAGCAGCACGAGCCCGGCGGCGGCGCCGGCGACGAGCAGCGCGCCGAGCACGTCCAGGCGCGCCCCGGTGCCCTCGGTGGGGATCGCCCGCCACAGCACCGGCACGACGAGCAGCCCCAGCGCCGGCAGCGCGACGACGAGCCGCCAGGTGCCGACGTCCTCGAGCGCTCCCCCGGCGAGCGGGCCGAGGGCGCTGACCGCGGCGGCGGTGCCGGCGACCTGCCCCAGCGCGGTGGCGCGCACCCCGCCGTCGTAGCGGGCGCTGACGATGGCCATGCCGAGCACCGGGACGGCGGCGGCGCCGGCGCCCTGGAGCAGCCGCGCGGCCAGCAGCACCTCGTAGCTCGGCGCGACCGCCCCGACCAGGGCGCTGACGGTCATCAGCACGACGCCGACGACCAGCGGGAGCCGGATGCCGGCCAGGTCGGCGACCCGGCCGTAGACGGCGGTCGCCACGGCGAGCATGAGGGCGTAGAGGCTGATGATCCACGAGGCGCCGCCGGTGGAGAGTCCCAGGTCCTCGGCGATGGCCGGGAGGGTGACCGCGACGGCGGCGCTGCCCATCCCGGCGAGGCCGAAGAGGAGGCCCACGAGGGCGGCGACGCGACCGGCGTCGCTCGGGGTGCTCACCGACGGGCCAACCCCGCGGGGTCCCGGGACCTTCCCCGCGGGCCCCGGCGCTGCCAGGCTCGACCCCGAGCCCAGGGGTGAGGAGTCGAGGCCATGGACCCGCGGCTGCGCAGCGCCGTCGACGCCAGCATCGGCTGGTACGAGGACCTCTGCACCCTGCACGGCGTCGCCACGACGCTGCGCGAGGGGCTGTGGAGCGCCCTCGCGCCGCCGCCGCCGCTGCACTCCGACGCCGTGGTCGTCGAGCCCGGCGTGAGCGCCGACCAGATCGGGCAGCGCCTGCTCACCCGCGCCTCCGCGGGCGTCAAGGACAGCTTCGCCACCCTCGACCTGAGCGGGCTGGGGATGCGCGAGCTGTTCGCCGCCAGCTGGCTCGCCCGCGAGCCCGACCCGTCGCCGCCAGCCGCGCCGCCGGGCTGGTCGCTCGTCACCGGAGCCGGCGACCTCGCCGAGTGGGCCGCCGGCCACGACACGACCGGCGTCCTGCTGCCACCCCTGCTCGCGCGCGCCCGGCTCGCCGTGCTCGCCCGCCGGGTGGACGGGCGGATCGTCGCCGGAGCGGTCGCCCGCCTCGGCGCCGGGGTGGTCGAGGTCTCCAACGCCCACGCCGCCCCGGGCTCCGCGCTCGACTGGGCCGAGCTGGTCGCCGCCGTCGGCGCCCGCTTCCCCGGGCGCCGCCTCGTCGGGTACGAGCACGGCGAGGCGCTGGACGCCGCCCGCGCGGCCGGGTTCACCGCCACCGGGCCGCTGCGGGTGTGGGTGCGCTGATCCGGCGGGCCGCGAGGCCGCTGCGCCGAACGGGTGGCGTCGTTCCGGATCTGGTCCGTTCTCCCGATGACACGGGCTCGACCACTCGTGCCGTGGTTCCCCGCGGCCCTCACCGGGAGACCCCATGTCTGAGCAGAGCGTTCCAGTCCGTGCGGCCGGCGGCCGACGCGGCCTCGTGCACCGCTTCCGCGACGTCGGCGTCGCGGTGAAGATCCTCACCGCCCTGGGGCTCCTGGCCCTGGTCGCCGTCTCGGTCGGCGTGGTGGCCCTGACGTCGCTGTCGGGCACCGCCGCCGAGACGCAGTCGATGTACTCCAAGCAGCTGCTGGGCACGAAGGAGACCGAGGCCATGCGGGCGAGCATCTTCGCCGTCCGGCTCAACACGACGAACTACGCGCTCTCCTCCAGCCCCGAGGACCGCCAGAAGTACGCCGCGGCGCGCGAGGAGGCCGTGGCCGGGGTCCAGGCCGCGGCCGACCGCTACCTGGCCACCGGTCCCACCCAGGCCGGGCGGGACCTGGCCGCAGCGGTCCTCGACGGCCTGGAGGCCTACTCCTCCTTCCTGCCCACCATGGACGCCGCGGCCGACGCCGGGCGCCTGGACGAGTGGCGGGCGATCCGTGACGGCGACCTGACCGAGCCCATCGCGCAGATGACCGAGGACCTGGACACGCTGTCGACGACGCGCCTCGGTGTGGCGAAGGCCGCGGCCGACGCCGCCCAGCAGACCTACCGCGACACCCGCCTGGTGCTCGTCGTCCTGCTCGTCGCCGGGGTCGCCGTGGCCTCCGCCCTCGGTGTCGTCATCGCGCGGATGATCACCGGCTCGCTGTCGCGGGTGAGGACCGTGGCCGAGGGACTCGCGGGCGGGGACCTCACCCGCACGAGCGGCGTCACCGGCCGCGACGAGGTGGCGCGCACGGCTGCCGCGCTCGACGAGGCGCTGGTCTCCCTGCGCTCGGTCATGGGCTCGGTCGTGGCCTCGGCGGACGCCGTCGCGGCGTCTTCGGAGGAGCTGTCCGCCTCCAGCGCCCAGATCTCCGCCTCCGCGGAGGAGACCAGCGTGCAGTCGGGGGTCGTCTCCTCCGCCGCCGACGAGGTCTCGCGCAGCGTGGCCACGGTCGCCGCGGGCGCCGAGCAGATGGGCGCGAGCATCCGCGAGATCTCCTCCAACGCCAACGACGCCTCCCGGGTCGCGACGGAGGCCGTCCAGGTGGCGCGCGAGACCAACGCCACGGTGGTCAAGCTCGGCGAGTCCTCCCGCGAGATCGGCGACGTCGTCAAGGTCATCACCTCCATCGCCGAGCAGACCAACCTCCTCGCCCTCAACGCCACCATCGAGGCGGCCCGGGCCGGCGAGGCCGGCAAGGGCTTCGCGGTCGTCGCCAACGAGGTCAAGGAGCTCGCGCAGGAGACCGCACGGGCCACGGAGGACATCGGCCGCCGGGTGCACGCGATCCAGGGCGACACCTCCGGCGCGGTGGAGGCGATCGGCCGGATCAGCGAGATCATCGCCCGGATCAGCGACTTCCAGACCACCATCGCCAGCGCGGTGGAGGAGCAGACCGCCACCACCCAGGAGATGGCGCGCTCGGTCTCCGAGGCCGCCGGCGGCTCGGTGCAGATCGCCGACAACATCACGGGGGTCTCCACCGCGGCGGAGTCCACCACCCAGGCGCTGACCCAGACCCGCACCGCGGTCGACGAGCTGTCCCGGATGGCCGCCGACCTCCGCTCCACCGTGGCGCGCTTCACCTACTGAGCACGCCAGCGCCCCTGAGGCCCTCGGGCCTCAGGGGCGCGTCCGGCCCGCGTCCACCCGCGTCCACCCGCGTCCGGGCTCGGGTCAGTGCGTGCTGAAGACGGCCTGGTAGTCCGCGACCCTGCGCCGGATCGCGGCCCACTCCGCCTCGGTGGGGTGGTGCGGGTCGACCGCCGGTGGCAGGCCGCCGAACCGCAGCAGGCACGCCATGAGCAGCAGGCGCGCCTTGGTCGCCGTCAGCGTGCTGCCCGCGATGAACACGTCACCGGGCTCGGTGGGCACCATGCCCTCGGCGTTCCCGCGCGAGACCCGCACCACCGGCATGCCGTGCGCGATCGCCAGGGCCAGCGCCGCCGACTCCGACTCGTCTCCGCGCCCGAACGGCGCGTTGCCCTCCAGCACGAAGCCCGCCAGCGGGAAGCGCTCGAGGTTGCGCTCGATCCGGGCGAGGACCTCCACCTGCAGGCCGGCGTCGTCGGAGAAGTCCTCCATGCCGTACCGCGCGTACTTGACGATGGTCACCTTGGGGACCGCGCTCTCCAGCAGCGCGCCGGTGTCGTCCTTGACGGCGACGTCGACCGGGGTGACCACGCCGTCGACGCGGCGCGCCCCGGTGGTCTTGGCCGGGATCCGGCTGAGGTTCACCGCCGAGGTGTGCGTGTGCGCCTTGGCCGGCCAGTAGGTGAGCATCGGCGGGCCGGGCGCCCCATCGTGCCGATGATCCCGCCGTGGCCGCCCGTGGCGACGTAGCCGCCGGGCCGCGCGTCGCCCTTCTGCGCGTCGCGGGCGGCGAAGATCTGCTCCTCCTGCACGAGCACCGCCCCGACCGCGTCGGTGCCGTCCGCGGCGGCCCAGATGCGGGAGCGGATGTAGTCGACGCTGTCGACGAGGTTGCGGTCGCCGTCGTTGGCCAGCGCGCCGTGCGGGCGCTGGGAGGCGTTGCACGAGATGGGGACCGTCGTGTCGATGAGCAGGTTCAGCCAGTAGCCGGTCTCCTCCACCGTCGGGCTGCCCTCCAGCCAGATGGCGCCCTCGTACGCCCCGGTGCCGAGGGCCTGCTGGACGACGTTGGTCAGCCGCGCGAGCGTGGGCATCGCCGGGCCCTCGGCGATGTGGCGGGGGCGGTAGTAGAAGAAGTCCTCGCCGCGCGCCTCCGCGGGGATGTCGCCCTCCCCCACGTCGGTGCGGCGCTCGGCGCTCAGCCCGGCGGTGTACCCGCCCGAGGGCGCGGCGCGGAAGAAGTCGTAGGTGCCCTTGCTGGAGAGCATGTTGTTGCGCCCGGTCTCGTCGAGGCCGAAGCGGTCGATCTCCTCGAAGATCCGCGACGCGTCGGGGTAGAACGTCTGCCGCGTCTCGGCCGCCGGGCCGAGGCGCTCCAGCCCCTCGTGCTCCCACGCCTCGCCGTCGCGGGTGCGGGCCATGTACGGCAGCTGCAGCAGCCCGTCCTCCGGGCGGATCGTCACCTCGTAGGCGGGGACGTCGTCCGGCGAGGTGCGCTCCGGCACGAAGGCCCCCGCGGGCGTGACGTAGCCGTCCGGAGGGGCGTACAGCGCCGCGGCGTCCGCCTCGAGCGGGTGGGCGCTGAAGGCCTCGACGTACACGGTGACCGGAGCCGCCAGGCGCTGCGGCCGCACGACGTCCTGCGCCACCGGGGTGCCGTCGGGGTTGGTCCTCTCGGGCAGTCCGTGCTTGCGGCGCGCGGCGTCGCTCGTCACGAGCGGCTCGCTGTTCTGGATCGTCGCGGTCGGGCCGCTGAAGACCGCGATCCGCGGCCGGTGCTCGGCCGGCACGGGCGCTGCGGGCGGGATGGTCGCGGACATGGGTCTCCTCGGGAGTGGGGGGTGGGAGGGCTGGGGGCGGGTCAGCGGTGCGCGGCCACGGGCTGCGCCGGCGCGACGGCGTCCTCGTCCCCCGGCGCGCGCACCGACAGGAACGCGAGGCCGGTGAGGACCGAGAGCACCAGGAGGACCGCGCCCATGGCCAGGAAGGCCGTGCGGGTGCCGAAGGCCGCCAGCAGCAGCCCGAAGGCGACCGGGTCGGCCAGCTGCGCGCCGCGGTTGGCCATGGAGCGGATGCCCACGGCCAGGCCGCGCTGCGCGGCGTCGGTGTGGTCGGCCATGAGCGCCAGGGTCAGCGGCTGGGCGAACCCCAGCGCGAACCCGTTGACGGCGGCGAGGACGAGCAGCGCCACCACGCCGTCGGTGAGGACGACCGCCGCGACGCTGACCGAGCCGACGCCCAGCACCAGCCCGACCAGCAGCGGCGCGGGCAGCCGCCGGACCAGCGGGCCGAACGCCGGCCGCGAGAGGAAGGAGAAGGTGGCCGCGGTGGTGAGCAGGAGCCCGGTCCACAGCGGGGAGAAGCCGATGCTCTGCAGGTGCAGCGGCTGGAACGCCGTGCGCAGGTCGAGCACGACCAGCGCCAGGAAGCTGGCCAGCACGGTGATGAGCACCGCTCGCGAGCGCAGCAGCCGCAGCGCGTCGAGGTAGGAGCGGCCCAGGCCCGGGAGGAGGGGCACGGACGCCGGCCCGGACGGCGGCACCGCCGCTGCGCGCCGCACGCCGAGGTGGGTGACCACCACGAGCACGACGGAGAGGCCGACGAACACCCCGACGCTGGTGCGGAAGCCCGCCAGCTCGGCCACCGCCCCGCCGAGGGCCGGGCCGACGAGCTGCCCCGCGGACACGAACAGGGAGAAGCTGGCGATCCGGCGGTTGCGCTCCTCGCGGGTCTCCGCGGTGCCGGTCGGCAGGGTGGCCGCCGCCTGCAGGGCCACCCACACCGCGAGGGTGCCGAGGCCGACGACGAGCTGGCCGGCGATGACCATGGCGATGGTGCCGACGAGCAGCAGGCCACCGCCGGCGATCATGGCGAGCGAGCCCCAGACCAGGAGCCGGCGGTGGCCGAGGCGGTCGACGAGGAAGCCGATCGGGATGGCGAGGAAGGTGGGGAGCACCGCGAACGCGGCGAGCGCGGTGCTGGCCTGCGCCGCGGTGCCCCCCAGGTCGAGCACGAACGGTCCGACCAGCGGCCGCAGCATCGTGTGCGCCGCCCAGTACACGACGGACAGGACCGCGATGGTCAGGGCTCCGCCCGTGCGGGCCCTCACGCGGGCTGGCGCATGGCTGCCCATCCAGCCGTCAGGGCACCGGCGGTGGTGACCACCCCGAAGTGCTTCTCCACGCCCCGCACGCTGGCCTCCTGGGCGGCCGGGTCGTAGGTGGCGCAGCAGTCCTCCACCATCGTCACGTGGTACTCGTGGAAGAGGCCCTCGCGCAGGGTCGACTCCACGCACACGTCGGTGGCCACGCCGGTCAGCAGGAGGCTGGTGATCCCGGCGGTGCGCAGGACGACGTCCAGGTCGGTGCCGGCGAAGGCCGAGTACCGGTGCTTGATGACGACGCGGTCACCGGCCTGCGGCGCCACCACGTAGAACTCCGCGCCCCACGACCCGGTGCGGCAGTTCACCCGGGCGTCGCCGAGCTCCTCCACGAGCGGCCCGCGCCGCGAGAGCCAGACCGGGCTGTCGACGGTCTCGTCGTGCGTGGTCTGGATGAAGACGACCAGGACGCCGGCCGCGCGGGCCTCGTCGATCAGCGCCGCCAGCCGGGGCACCATCTCCACCGCCGCGGTGACGTCGTTGCCGGCGGTGCCCATCACCCCGTCGGGGTGGCAGAAGTCGTTCTGGACGTCGACGACGATCAGCGCCGTCGCGCCGGGGGCGGTGCGGTAGGACAGGTCCATCAGGTCCTCCTCAGGACGTCGGGGGTCAGGTCGGTGGGGGTCAGGAGCCGGAGATGAGGGACGTGTCGACGAGCTCGTCGAAGGTCACCGGGTCGTCCTCGTCCTTGAGGATGTCGCCGGCCCGGGCCACCTCGAGGTCGGTCTCGATGGCCGCCTCGGTCAGCTCGGTGCCCTCCCACAGCTGGTCCGCGTAGGCGCGGTCGAGGGTCGCCTGGATGGTCGCCTCGTCCATCGTGGGGAACTCCTGCTGCGCGATCCGCAGGGCGGCGTCGGGGTCGGACTCGATGAGGTCCTGGCCCTTCTGCAGGGCCTCGACGAACGCCTGCGCCGTCTCGCGGTCGTCCTCCAGCGTCGAGCGCTGGATGATGATCGAGGAGTAGGCGTAGGGGCCGATGCGCTTCGGCGGGTTGAGGAACGGCTCCTGCCAGATGCCCTGCGCGATCCCCTGGCCCAGCTGCGGCTCGGCGGTCACCGCGATGTCGGCCTGGCCCTGCTGGACGATGGAGACGACGGCCGAGGAGTCCTCGGACTCGATGAGCGTCACGTCCTCCTCCGGGTCGAGCCCGTTCTCGATGAGGACGTAGCGCAGGATCGCGTTCGGCGTCCCCCCGTAGCGCCCGACCGCGATGGTCTTGCCGCGCAGGAAGGCGGCCAGGTCCCCGCCGTCGTAGGCCAGCCCCGTCTTGGCCGTGAAGTAGACGTTGCCGCGGTTGACGACGTTGGCGATCGTCACGAGGTCGGCGCCCTTGATGTTGGCCACCGCCGCAGCCTCGGAGCCGCCGATGAAGCCGAACGCCTGCTTCGACAGCAGCGCGTTGACGAAGCCGCCGCCGGCCAGGGTGGGGACCTCGACCTCGAGCCCGGCCTCCTCGAAGTAGCCCTCGTCGACCGCGGCGTAGAGCGGGAGGTACCCGATGCTGTGGACCGGCTCCGCGATGGTGATGGACGTCGTGTCGCCCGAGCCGGCGGCGGCGGTGGCGCCGCTGCCGGACTGGCCGCAGGAGGTCAGCAGGACGGCGGCCAGGAGCGCGCCGGCCACGGGGAGGTGCTTGCGCATGGAGGGGGTTCCCATCGGTCAGCGGGTGTGGGTGATCTTGCGGAGGAGCCGGCGCTCGACGGCGGCGACGACGAGGTAGAGGCCCAGGGAGAGGAGGGCGAGCGTGAAGACGCCGACCCAGATGAGGGCGATGTCGTACGTCGAGCCCGCGTACTGGATCATCCGGCCGAGGCCGGCGGTCGAGCCGATGTACTCGCCGACGATCGCGCCGGTCAGCGCCAGGCCGATGGCCACGCGCAGGTTCGCGGCGATCCACGGCAGCGTCGAGGGCATGACGACCTTGCGGAAGACCTGCCAGCGCGAGGCGCCGAGGGAGTACAGGAGCGTGGTGAGGTCGCGGTCGACGGCCTTGACCGCCGCGTAGGTGTTCAGCGTCTGGATGACGATGACGAGCGCGGTGGCCATGGCGATCTTCGACCCGATGCCGAGCCCGAGGACGAGCACGACGATCGGTGCCAGGGCGAGCTTCGGCATCGCCTCGAAGGCGATGACGAGCGGCTCGGCGGTCAGCGCGTAGCGCCGCGACCACCAGAACGACAGCCCCAGCAGCACTCCCCCGACGGTGCCGAGGAAGAAGCCGCCCAGGGTCGAGGTGAACGTGAAGGCGGTGTTCTCGATCATCCCGCCGGAGCGGAACGCGGTGACCGCGGTGTCCCAGATGGTCGACGGCTGGCTCCAGAAGAACGGGTCGATCCACCCGGCGCGGGCGCCGACCTCCCAGGCGAGCAGGATCAGGGCCACGACCCCGAGGCGGGTGAGCGCCAGCGACCAGGTGCTGGGGTCGCGGGCGGTCAGGTCGCGCCGCCGGCGGCTGCTGTCGTCGCGGGGCAGGGACGCCAGCTGGCGCAGGCTCTCCTCGCTGGTCAGGGTGACCGCTGGCCTGGCGAGCGGGGTGGTGGTGGCCATCGCGGGTCTCAGCTCCTCGGGGTGGTGTGGGCGTCGTTGAGCAGCTCGCGGGTCCGCGCCTTGAGGTCGACGAACTCGGGGCTGGTGACGATGGAGGGCTTGCGCGGTCGCGGCAGGGGCACCTCGAACGAGGAGACGATCCGGCCCGGGCGCGCTGACATGACGACCACCCGGTCGGAGAGGTAGATGGCCTCGTCGATGTCGTGGGTGACGAAGAGGACGGTCTTCTTGAAGTCGTCCCACAGGTCCAGGAGCCACTCCTGCATCTGCTCGCGGGTCTGGGCGTCCAGCGCCCCGAACGGCTCGTCGAGCAGGATGATGTCCCGGTTGAACAGGATCGTCCGCAGCAGCGCCGCGCGCTGGCGCATGCCGCCGGAGAGCTGGGCGGGGTAGCGGTCCTCGAAGCCGCCGAGGCCGTAGGTGGCCAGCAGCGGCCGGGCGATCGCCTGGGCCCTGCGCTTCGACAGGCCGCTGATCTCCAGGCCGAGGATCACGTTGTCGAGCACCGAGCGCCAGGGCAGGAGGAGGTCCTTCTGCAGCATGTAGCCGACGACGCCCTGTTGGCCGGAGCGGTCGACGCCGTCCACGACGACGCGCCCGCTGGTCGGGGTGTCCAGCCCGGCGATGAGGTTGAACAGCGTGCTCTTGCCGCACCCGCTGGGGCCGATGAGGGAGATGAACTCGCCCTCCCCCACCGTGAGGTGCGCGTCGACGAGCGCGTCGACCACGCCACCGCCCGGGGCGGGGAAGCTGCGCGACACCCCGTCGACGACCAGGTGGTCGCTGTGCCCGTGGCTGATCTCCAGCCGGTCGGGACTCTGCACCGTCATGCTCACCGCTCCTCCTTCACATCCTGCGATCTATAAGATGTGAAGAGAGTCGCCGCCGCGGGTTTCCGCCTCGTCCCCGCTCGGTAACTCGCGGGTTACGGCTGGAGCGCGACGGTCTCCGGCGGCGCCGCGCTCGGCACCTGCCAGGTGGGCGTCAGGTGGGCGGCCATGAACCGCCCCGCCGCCTCGGCGTCCCGGCGGCGCAGCGCCGCCAGGATCTCGTGGTGGTCCCGGTTGCGGGTGCCCACCCGGTAGCCGCCCTCGCGGGCGAGGGCCGCGAGGTGGATCGCGCTCACCGCGCGCAGGCCGCGCAGGATGCCGGCGAGCTGGGGCGAGCGGGCCGCGTCGATGAGGAGCAGGTGGAAGTCCTGGTTGAGCTGCAGCCCGCGCTGGGGGTCGCTCTCGGCGTCCATCGCCTCCTGCAGCCGCTCCGCCGCGGCGATCTCCTCCTCGGTGGCCCGCTCGGCGGCCAGGCGCGCCGCCATCGGCTCGAGGACCAGCCGGAGCTCGTAGACCTCGCGGGCCTCGTCGACGTCGACCTCGCGCACGGTCGCCCCGCGGTGGGGGTCCAGGCGCACGAGGCCCTCGCCGACGAGGTCGCGCAGCGCCTCGCGCAGCGGGGTCACGCTCACGCCCATCCGCTCGGCGAGGTCGGTCTGGACGAGGCGCTCACCCGGGGCCAGCGCCCCGGCGACGATCGCCCGGCGCAGGTTGTCGCGGACCCACTCGTGCGTGGTCCGGTGGTGGCCGTCGCTGTGCCACATGTCGCCGTGAAGCACCGCAGCCCCCCTGTCCGCCCTCGCGCTGGCCGGGCGGTCGTCGGCCGGCAGCCCTGCTGAGGAGCGGTCACAGTAACGCGGTCGCTCCTGGAGCCGGGCGAGGTGGAGGTCCTGCGCGGGCGCGCCAGAGGGTCCGTCAGCGCGCCTGGAGCAGGGTCGCGCCCGCCGCGCGCAGCCGTTCCAGGACGGGGTGGTCGGCAGCGCTGGGGCCAGCGGGGTCGCCGACCCGCTCGCCGAGCAGGTCCTGTACCCCACCGCCGAGCGGCTGCTGCAGCACTGCGACGCCGTGCTGCGCCTGCCGGGGCGCTCCACCGGCGCCGACCAGGACGTCGCCATCGCGCAGCAGCGCGGCATCCCGGTCTACCGCAGCGTCGAGGAGATCCCCGTCCTCATCGAGGAGCCGACCCCATGAACGTGCAGGAACGTTCAACCGGGCTACCGGGGCCTCCCGCGACGGCGCCGCTCGAGGCTCGGCTGGCTCAGCGGGAGCGCGCGCTGCACCGGCACCGGCTGAGGCAGCTGCGCCGCACCCCGGGACCGCCAGCACGCCCCGACGGCGGCCCCACGCAGGAACCCGGCCCTACAGCTCCTTGCGCATCAGCGCCCGGGTGAGGACCTGGTCCCCGAGGACGACGGTCTCCACCCGCACCTGGACGTACCCGGCCCGCTCGAACACCGGCGCCGCGCGCCACGACGCGTGCGCGTGCAGCACCTCCAGGCCGGCGGCGCGGGCGATCTCGTCCACCGCGGCCAGCAGGCCGCGCGCGACGCCCGTCCCGCCGTGGGCGGGGTGGACGAAGAGCTGGTCGACCTCCCCGCGCTGGAGCCCGTCGACCGGCTCCAGGGCCAGGCTGGCGAACCCCGCGACCGCGGTGCCGACCTCGGCCACCACCGTGGCCGTCGATGCGACGAGCCGCTCGTGCTGGGTCAGGCTCCGCC
Source organism: Quadrisphaera sp. DVD1 (assembly GCF_058932755.1). Classification (NCBI taxonomy): domain Bacteria; kingdom Bacillati; phylum Actinomycetota; class Actinomycetes; order Kineosporiales; family Kineosporiaceae; genus Quadrisphaera; species Quadrisphaera sp. DVD1. Next base: position 17,653 of record NZ_JBZYWI010000021.1, on the reverse strand, counting down.
GCCGCGACCAGGCCGCCACCTGGGCGGGGGTGTAGTGCCCGGCCGCGGAGACGGCGATGGCCTCGAGGCTCAGCGCGTGCAGGACGGGGGCGTCGGCGGCCACCGCTCGACGGACGGAGGCACCAGGAGACGTGTCCACGTGCCGATCATGGCTGGCCACACCCGTGAGCGCTCCGCGCGCGGTCAGGAGCCGTCGAGCTGCCCCGCGAGGTCCACCAGCTCCTCCAGGACCCGCCGCACGACCAGGCGCTCGGCGGTGTCGGGGCGCAGGAGGGCGTCGATCCGGCGGCCGGCCCGGACACCCGTCAGCGGCAGCAGCCGCACGCCCGGGTGGTGGCCGGAGGTGTAGCGCGGCAGCAGGGAGATGCCGTGGCCGGCCGCGACGAACGCCTCCACGACGTGGAAGTCGTTGATCCGGTGGGTGATCCGCGGGGTGGCGCCCGAGCGCGCGGCGACGGCGTCCAGCACGGTGGCGACCGGGAAGCCCTCGCGCACGGTGATCCAGTCCTGGTCGACGAGGTCCTCGGGGCTGAGGGTCGCCCGGGCGGCCAGGGGGTGGTCGGCCGCGACGGCCACGTCGAGCGGCTCGCGCAGCAGGGGGACGACCCGCACCGGAGCACCGGCCCCGCCCCAGCCCTCGCCGCCGTCGGGGCGGTGGGCGATGACCACGTCGACCCGGTCGGTCAGGGCCACGAAGTCGTCGAGCGCCACGTCCTCGTCGCTGCACTCCACGGTGATGCCCTCCAGCGCTGCGACCCGGGTGAGCAGGCCGGGCAGCAGCAGCTGCGCGCCGCTCTGGAAGGCCGAGACGCGCACGGTGCCCACCGGCCGCTCCGCGAAGGCCGCACAGGCGCCGGCCGCCCGCTCCAGCGCCACGGCGACCTCGAGGGCGGCGTCGGCCAGCGCGTGGCCGGCGTCGGTCAGGCGCAGCCCGCGGCCGACGCGCTCGGTGAGCGCGACGCCGGCCTCGCGGCTCAGCGCGGCGAGCTGCTGGGACACCGCCGACGGCGTCAGGTGCAGCACGGCGGCGGCGGCCGTCACCCCGCCCTGCGTCCGCACCACCCGCAGCGCCTCCAGCGCTCGCACGTCCATGCAGCGACGCTACAACGTCGATGCTCGCCTCTTCGATGGTGCTGAAGGGTCCGCAGGCGCGAGGCTCAGCACCATGCCCCTGCGCGACCGCCTCCTCGCCGCCCTCGTGGCCATCACCTGGGGGCTGAACTTCCCCGCCATCCACCTGTCGCTGGAGCAGTTCCCCCCGTTCTTCCTCGTCGCCCTGCGGTTCGCGCTCCTCGGGGTGCCCACGCTGCTGCTGGTCCCCCGGCCGCAGGTGCCGTGGCGCTGGGTGCTGGGCTACGGCGCGGGCTTCGGCATCCTGCAGTTCCTCTTCCTCTACCTGGCGATGGACTCTGGCATGCCGACCGGCCTCGCCTCGCTGGTGCTGCAGTCCTCGGCTCCGTTCACGGTGCTGCTCGCCGGGTCGCTCCTCGGCGAGCGCCTGACCGCGCGCCAGGGGACCGGCGTCGCCGTGGCCGTGGTCGGGCTCGCCGGCATCGCCCTGCACCGGGCCGAGCTCGGCGGCGGCGCCATGCTGCTGCCGGTGGTGCTGACCCTGTGCGGGGGGCTGGGCTGGGCGTTCGGGAACCTGTGCAGCCGCCAGGCGCGCGCCCCGCACCCGCTGCGCCTCACGCTCTGGATGACGGTCGTGCCGCCGCTGCCGATGGCGCTGGTCTCCCTCGCCCTGGAGGGCCCCGGACGCATCGCGACGTCGGTGACCACCCTGGGCACCCGCACGGGCGCGCTGGCCCTGGCCGGTCTGGCGTTCACGGTGCTGGTGGCCACGGTGATCGGCTCGGGCCTGTGGACCTCGCTCATGAGCCGCCACCCCTCCAGCACCGTCGCGCCGTTCTCGATGCTCGTGCCCGTCGTCGGCATCGGGTCGTCCTGGCTGCTGCTGGGCGAGCCCGTCCACGGCGTCGAGCTCGCGTGCGGCGCGCTCGTGGTCGCCGGCGTGCTCGTCGGCACCCGCGCCGCGCCGGCGGCGGTCGTCCCCGCGCCAGCGGCGGCGCCCGGGGCGGCGGCTGACCAGCGCCCGAGCCCGGTGGCGTAGACAGTCCCCGTGCACACCGCGGACGACCTCACCCTCGGCGACGACCTGCGGGCCTTCGTCGACGCCTCGCCCTCCCCCGCCCACGCCGTCGCGGAGATCACCCGGCGCCTGCGCGCTGCGGGCTCCAGCGCGCTCGCCGAGGCCGACGCGTGGCAGCTCGCGCCCGGCGACGTGCGCTACGTCGTCCGCGACGACTCCAGCGTGGTCGCCTTCCGGGTCGGCAGCGCGCCCCTGGCCGAGGCGGGGCTGCGCCTGGTCGGCGCCCACACCGACTCGCCCACGTTCAAGGTCCGGCCCCGCTGGGACGTCCGCCAGGCGGGCTACCGCCTCGTCGGCGTCGAGCCCTACGGCGGGCTGCTCTCGCACACGTGGCTCGACCGCGACCTCACCGTCGCCGGCCGCCTGGCGCTGCGCGGCGGGCAGACCCGGCTCGTGCGGCTGCCCGGCGCGCCGCTGCGCCTGCCGTCGCTGGCGATCCACCTCGACCGCGGCGTGCGCGACGGGCTCGTCCTGGACCCCCAGCGCCACCTCGTGCCGCTGTGGGGCGCAGGCGCCGCGGAGGGGCCCGACCTGGTCGAGGCCCTCGCCGAGGTGGCCGGGTGCGCGCCCGACGACGTCCTGGGCCACGACCTCGTGCTCGCCGACACCCAGCCCGCCGCGCGCAGCGGCGCCGACGGCTCGATGGTCGCCGCCCCGCGCCTGGACGACCTCGCCGGCTGCCACGCCGCGCTGCTCGCGCTGCTCGCCGCCGCCTCCGCGCCGCTGCCGCCGCACACGACCGTCCTCGTGGCCAACGACCACGAGGAGGTCGGCAGCGGCTCCCCCGAGGGCGCCCGCGGCTCCTTCCTCGGCGACGTCCTCGCCCGCCTCGTCGCCGTCACCAGCGACGGCGACCCGCAGGCGCTGCACCGGGCGATCGCCCGCTCCCGGCTGGTGTCCCTGGACGTGGCGCACGCCCTGCACCCGACTCACCCCGACCGCCACGAGCCCTCGCACACCCCGTCCCTCGGCGGCGGGCCGGTGCTCAAGCTCAACGCCAACCAGTCCTACGCCACCGACGCCGTCACCAGCGCCTGGTTCACCGAGCGGTGCGTCGAGGCCGGCGTGCCGGTGCAGCACTTCGTCACCCGCGCCGACCTGCCGTGCGGCTCGACCATCGGCCCGCTCACCGCGACCCGCCTCGGGATCGCCACGGTCGACGTCGGCGCGCCGGTCCTGGCGATGCACTCCGTGCGCGAGCTCGCCTCCGCCCGTGACGTGCCGCTCGTGGTGGCGGCGCTGGCCGCCTGCTACTCGGCCTGAGCGGGCCCCCGCACCTCGACGCCGTCGCCAGCGGGGTCAGCCGGGGGTCGAGGCGTCGTCCGCCCGCAGGAACCGGCGGACGAGCACGCGCAGCACCGCCCGCTCCCGCTCGACGTCGAAGCCGGGCTCGCCGGCGCGGAAGTACAGGGCGTCGACGAGCGAGGCGACCCAGCCGGCCGCGAGGTCGGCGTCCAGGCCGGAGTCGGCCTGGCCGCGGGCGGTGGCCTCGCGCAGGAGCTCGGCGAGGGCCGCCCGCACCGCGGCGTCGTCGGCCGCGAGCAGCGCGGCGAAGCCGGGGTCGCGCCCGGCCTGGACGATCGCGGCCACGAGCAGGCCCGGCACGACAGCGTCGCCGGCGTCGGCCGAGCGGTGCTCGACCACGGCCAGGAGCGCGGCGAGCGGGTCGGAGCGGTCGAGCGTCGCGAGGAAGGCCGGCAGCCGTTCGAGGTCCTCGGCGAAGAGCGCGGTGAACAGCGCCCGCTTGTCGGGGAAGTAGTGGAAGAGCGTGCCCGAGCCGATCCCGGCCGCGCGGCAGACCGCGGCCGTGGTAGCGCCGTCGAAGCCGGAAGCGGCGAAGACGCCGGCCGCGGCCTCGAGGATGCGCGCTCGCCGAGCGGCGTGGCGGGCGGGGTCGACGGTGCGCATCAGGCCTGCGGCTCGGCGTCGCGGTCCCGCTGGGCCGCGAGCTCGGCCTCGCGCTGCTGGCGGGCGCGGCGGCGGGCGACCTCGGCGCGCGCGACGGCCACCGCGACCAGCACCGGGACGACGAGGCGCAGCCACGGGGCGTCGGGCAGCGACAGGTCGGGCAGCCAGCCGAGCAGGTCCCAGTCCGGCAGCAGGCGGCGCAGCCAGTACGCCGGGTCGAGGTACCGCAGCCAGGCAGGTGGGTCCAGGTCGGGCAGCGACGGCAGCCACGAGAAGTCGATCCGCGGCAGCAGGGACCGCACGAGCGCCGAGACCAGCGCGCTGACGCCGAGCACGCCGAGCACGACGCCGCCGACCGAGATGACGACGTGCCGTGCGGCGAACAGGCGGGGGTGCTGCTCGCCGAAGCGGTGCAGGCGAGCCGCCCGGGTGCCGGGCGGCGGGACGAAGGGCGTGCGCAGGCGCCGCCCCGCGAGCGCGCCGCCGAGCCGCTCGTCGGGCTCGAGCAGCACGCACGACCCCACCCGCCCGCGCCACCACCACGCGACGCGCACCCTGCGCGCGCCGTGAGCGAGCGTGACGTCGCCGATCACGTCGGCGTCGCCGGCCGCCACCTGCTCACCGTCGACGAGCAGCCGCGCGTGGTTGCGCCCGCCCTCGACCCAGGTGCGGACGGCGAGAGCGGCGCCGTGGTCGCGGAGGGTGTAGAGCGCCGAGGCGTCCATGCGCCAATAGTAGAGCGGCTGCTCCAGGAATGGCACCCTGTCGGCGCATCGAGCGCGGGCCCGCGCGCGCCGACACCACCGGGGTGACGCAGACCTCCGCCGAGATGCCCGTGAGCCGGATCGGCTCCGCCCCCGTGGTGAGCGCAGCCGCGCTCGTCGCGCTGACCGTCGGCCTCTTCGCCGCCTCCAGCGCCGCCCTCGGGCAGTTCCCGGCGTTCCTGCCGGCGTTCCTGGCCATCGTCTTCGCGTGCGACGCCCTCACCGCGCTCCTGCTGGTGACCCAGTACCTGGCGGGCGCCAGCACGCGGCTGCTCGTGCTGTCCGCGGCCTACCTGTGGTCGGCGTCCGTGATCGTCCCCCACGCCCTCGTCTTCTCCGGCCTGGTCACCCCGACCGGCCTGCTGGGCGCCACGCCGAGCAGCGCCCCGTGGCTGTGGACCGCGTGGCACGTCGGCCTGCCGGTGCTCATCGGCGTCGCTCTCGCCCCGTGGCCCGCCGGCCTCCAGCGCCGCCTCGACGCCGCCGGAGCACCGGCCCGCCGCACCGCCGTCGCGGCCGTGGCGGCCGGCGTCCTGCTGGGCGTCGCGCTGATCGTGCTGGCCGTGACCCGCTGGGCCGAGCACGTGCCCGTGATCATCGTCGAGGGCGACTACCGCGTCCTCACCGAGCGCTTCGGCCCGTGGATCGCCGGGGCCAACCTCCTCGCGCTGGTCGCCGGGACCACCGGCGTCCTGCGCCGCCGCGACCGCAGCGGGCTGGAGGCCTGGGCGCTGGTCGCCGTGGTCGCCTGCACCGGCGACGTCGCCCTGACCCTGTGGGCCGGGGCGCGCTTCACCACCGGCTGGTACGGCGCCCGGGTGCTCGCGCTGGTCGCGGCGCTCGTCGTGCTGACGTCGATGATCCGCGAGATCACCGTGCTCTACCGGCGCGTGCGCCGCCACGCCGAGCGGGTGCAGGCCCACAACGCCGAGCTCGTCGCGGCCAACACCCTGCGCGACGGCCTGGTCGCCGTCGTGTCGCACGAGCTGCGCTCCCCGCTGACCGCCATCGAGGGCTACCTCGAGCTCGTCACCGACCCCGACGTGGCCCTCAGCCCCGAGCAGGCGCAGAACATGCTCGCCCGGTGCACCGTCCTCACCCGCCGGCTCACCCTCATCAGCGAGGACCTCCTCGCCGTCGCCGCGATCGACCACGGCACGCTGAGCGTGGCCCCGCGCGTCCTGGACGCCGGCGAGCAGCTGCGCGAGTGCGCCGCGGGCTTCCCCGACCTCGACGTGCGCGTGGCCGCCGAGGACGGGCTGCTCGTGGACGCCGACCCCCTGCGCCTGCAGCAGGTCGTCGCCAACCTCGTGCGCAACGCCCAGAAGTACGGCGCCGCGCCCGTGGAGGTCAGCGCCGCCCGCACCTTCACCGACGAGGTGGAGGTGCGCGTGCACGACGCCGGCCCCGGGGTGCCCGCCGCCTTCGTCCCGCAGCTGTTCGAGCGGTTCACCCGCGCGGACACCGCCGACCGGGCCGCCGGCGCCGGCCTGGGCCTGTCGATCGTGCGCGAGCTCGTCGAGGCCCACGGGGGCTCGGTGCGCTACGAGCCGGAGGCGAACGCCTTCGTCGTCGCCCTGCCCGCCGCGGCGGGCAGCCGTCCCGCGCTGGGCGAGCCCACCCCGGCGGCCGCCGCCCTCGCCTAGGGGCGCAGCAGCGCCTTGATCGCCCGGCGCTCGTCCATCGCGGCGTAGGCCTCGGCGACGTCGTCCAGCCCGAGCTCGAGGTCGAAGACGCGGCCGGCGTCCAGCGACCCGTCGAGCACCTCGGGCAGCAGCTCGGGCAGGTAGGCCCGCACGGGCGCGACGCCGCCGGCGACGGTGAGGTTGTTGCTGAAGATCTGCCGCGCCGGCAGCTCCGGGCCGCCCGCGGGCACCCCGACGTAGCCGACCCGGCCGCCGGGCCGGGTGGCGTCGAGCGCCTGCGCCATCGACTCCTTGGTGCCCACGCACTCGAGCACGGCGTCGGCGCCGATCCCGCCGAGCAGGTCCTGCAGGCGCGCCACGCCCTCGTCGCCCCGCTCGGCGACGACGTCGGTGGCGCCGAAGTCGCGGGCCAGCGCCTGGCGGTCGGCGTGCCGGGAGAAGGCCACGACCCGCTCGGCGCCGAGCCGGCGGGCGGCGAGCACCGCGCAGAGCCCGACCGCGCCGTCCCCGACGACGGCCACGACCGAGCCCGGCCGCACGCCGGCGATCACGGCGGCGTGGTGACCGGTGATGAGGACGTCCGAGAGCGTGAGCAGGCTGGGCACGAGCGCCGCGTCGGGCACCTCCGGCGTGGCGACGAGCGTGCCGTCGGCGAGCGGCACCCGCACCACCTCGCCCTGGCCGCCGTCGGCGAGCACGCCCTCGGCGTCCAGCCCGCCCCACGCCGACCCGCGCACGCACGAGGTGTGGATGCCGTTGCGGCAGTGGACGCACGTGCCGTCGCTGATGGCGAACGGCGCGATGACGAAGTCGCCCGCCCTCACGGTGGTGACCTGCGCGCCGACCTGCTCGACCACCCCGACGAACTCGTGGCCGATCCGGTGCGGCTCCTCCGTGGGGCGCACGCCGCGGTAGGGCCACAGGTCCGAGCCGCAGACGCACGCCGCGACGACGCGCACGACGGCGTCGGTGGGGCGCTGGATGCTCGGGTCGGGCACGGTCTCCAGGCGGATGTCACCAGGGGCGTGGATGAGGGTGGCGCGCATGGCGCCCAACCTGCCACGGCGCTCACCAGCGGCGGTCAGTGGCCCCTGAAGGCCTCCGCCAGCCACCACGAGCCGCCGTCGTCGGCGACCTTCGCGTCGAGGACGAGCGGCACGTCGCGCGGGCCGGCCAGCCAGGCGTCGAGCCCGTCGAGGTCGCCCACCGCGCGCACGGTGAGCCCCTGGGCGCCCGCGCCGCGGGCCAGCGCCGCGAGGTCGGCGTCCGGGAAGACCACGGCGGACAGGTCGGCGTCGGCCCCGAAGTGGTGCACCTCCGCGCCGTAGGCGGCGTCGTCGTAGACCACGACGACCATCCCCAGGCGCAGCCGGACGAGCGTCTCGAGCTCCGCGACCCCCATGAGGAAGCCGCCGTCGCCGGTCGCCAGCACCGGGAGGCGACCCGGGCTCGCCAGGGCCGCCCCGATGGCCGTGGCGAGACCGAGGCCGACGGACTGGAACGCCTGGGTGAAGCAGAACCCCGCCTCGTCGGGCACGGACAGGTAGCCCGACGGGTAGCCCATGAAGTTGCCGGAGTCGACGGCGAGCACGCGCTCGCGCGGCAGCCGCGCGTCGAGCTCGCGGCTGAGGAGGCGGGGGTCGATGGTCGTGGGCGTCGACAGGTCGTCGGTGGGCGTGTCGACCCAGCGGCCCCGCTGCGCGATGCGGGCCGCGAGCGCGTCGCTGCGGTACCCGGGCCGCTCCAGCGGGCGCGCGCGCACCGCGTCGAGCACCGCGGACGCCGTCTGGGCCACGTCGCCGAGCACCCCGAGGTCGACCGGGTGGTGGGCGCCGAGGGCGTCGTCCTCGACGTCGACCTGCACGACGGTGGTGCCCGGGCTGAGGAGGGCGCCGTGGCGCGTCGTCCACATCGTCAGGCTGCAGCCCCAGCCGACGACGAGGTCGGCGCCCTGGATGAGCTCGGCGGTGAGCGGGGAGGAGAAGCCGCCGGAGATGCCGATGTCGAAGGGGTCGCCGGCGAACAGGCCCTTGGCCACGGCCGAGGTCGCGAGCAGCGCGCCGCTCTCCGCGCCGAGGGCCCGCAGCGCCTCCCCCGCGCCGCGCGCGCCGCGGCCGGCGACGAAGACCGGCCGCTGCGCCCGCGCGAGCAGCGCCGCGAGGGCCTCGACCGCCGCCACCCCCGGCCGCACCGGGACGGGAGGGGGCGGCGGCGCGGGCGGCACCGGCGTCCCGACCTCCGCGAAGGCCGCCTGGACGTCGAGGGGCAGGCTGAGGACGACGGTCCGCCGGCCGTTGCGGGCCGTGCGCCAGGCGCGGACGGTGTCGGCGACCGCGGTCTCGGCGCTGTGCACCCGCTCGGCCACCGCGCCGACGCCGCGCACGAGCGCGTCGGCGTCGAGGCGGAAGTTCGAGCGCACCGCCGACCCGGCGGTGTCGGCGGCGAGGACGAGGAGCGGCGTGCGGCTCTTCGCGGCCTCGGCGATGCCGGTCAGCGCGTTGGTCAGGCCGGGCCCCTGGTGGACGCTGAGCACCGCCACCTGGCCGGACGTGCGGGCGAACGCGTCGGCCATGGTCGCCGCGCCGCCCTCGTGGCGAGCCGCCACGAACGGCACCCCGGCGGCGCGCAGGGCGTTGGTGACGGCGAAGTTGCCGCTGCCCACGACCCCGAAGGCGTGCCCGACGCCCAGGGCGGCGACGGTCTGCCCGACGAGCTCGGCGACTCGCACGTCAGGCGCCGCGCTCGACGAGGGCGTAGACGCGGGCGGGGCTGCCGGTGCCGCCGACGATCGGCAGCGGCGCGACGACGAGGACGGCACCGGTGACGGGGAGCCGGTCGAGGTGCTGCAGCTGGGTCAGCCCGTACCGGTCCGCGCCGAGGAGGAAGTGGTGGGCGGGGAAGGGCGGCTCGAACCCGCCGGCCGCGCCGGCGTCGATGCCCACGGTCTCCACGCCCAGGCCGGTGATCGCCCGCTCGGTGGCGAGCCACTGCGCCGCCGCGGCCGAGGGGCCCGGGGTGTGCGGCCCGCTCTCGTCGGCGTTGAGGAAGGTCTCCTGGGAGCCCGAGCGGGCGCTCCACCCGGTGCGCAGCAGCACCCACGCGCCGGCGGGCAGCTCGCCGTGCTCGGCCTCCCAGGCCAGCAGGTGCTCGGGCTCGAGGAGGAAGTCGGGGTCGGCGTCGACGGCCGCGGTGACGTCGATGACGACCGCCGGCCCGACCAGGCGCGCGGGCGGCACGCGGTCGACGGTGGCGCCGTCGCGGCCGGTGACCCAGTGGGCGGGGGCGTCGAGGTGGGTGCCGGTGTGCTCGCCGGTGTGGATGTTGTTCCAGCCCCACAGGGGGCCCGCGTCGTCGAAGTCGCTGACCTTCTCCAGGCTCAGCGCGATGGTGTTGGCGAACGGCGCGGGCAGCTGCAGCACCGGGGTGGCGGGGCTCAGCGGCGCGGTGAGGTCGATGAGCTCGACGTCGCCGGAGGCGAGGGCGGTGAGGAGCGGGGCGAGGACGGTCACGGGATCCTCCGGCGGGGTGGGGCGAGCGGGCGCGTGGGGACGCACGCTAGGCCCTCGCCACCCGCCACCGACAGAGACAAGGGTGCTTGACACCGCGGCGGGGCTGCTGCACGCTCCAGCACATGACAAACGACCTTGACACCACCGCTCCCAGCGCCGGCGACCGGGCCCGGGGCCGCGCCTACGCCCGCGACTTCTGGCCGGGGATGGCCGGCTACGCCGTCGTGCTCGCGGCCGTGCTGACCTGGGGCGACCTGGACGGCGACAGCCCCTGGCGCGCGCTGTGGGCGGTGCTGCCCGTCCTCCCCGCGCTGTGGATCGTGCGCGCCGTCGTGCGCCACGTCCGCCGGATCGACGACTACCAGCGCCTGCTGCTCCTGCAGGGCCTGGCCGGGGGCTTCGCCATCGCGATGATCGCGTCGCTGACCATCGCCTTCCTCGACATCGCCGGCCTGGCGGTGCCCGCGCCCGGGTGGGTCGTCTACGGCGCCGGGATGCTCGGCTGGGCGCTGTGCGCGGCCGTCCTCGGCGCCTCGCGGCGATGAGGAACGACCTGCGGGAGCTGCGCGAGGCCCGGGGGTGGACGCAGGGGGCGCTGGCCGACCACCTGGGGGTCTCCCGCCAGACCGTCAACGCCCTGGAGACCGGGCGCTACGACCCGAGCCTGCCCCTGGCCTTCCGCCTGTCGCGCCTCTTCGAGCGGCCGCTGGAGGAGATCTTCCACCCCGACGAGGACGCCCTCGCGGAGCGCTGAGACCGCCCCTTGTGCGGCGGCGTCGGCGGGTGTATCCCGGTGTCCTCCCCTCGGAGGCCGCCATGGGACGCCGACGTCTCGCCCTGCTCCCCCTGCTCCTCGCTGCGCTGCTGCTGGTCCTCGGCGGCGCGGGAACGGCGGCCGCGGCGCCGCCGACGTGCGGGACCACCTGGGGCTCCCAGCCGCGCACCGGGGAGCAGGGCCCCGCGGGCGCGGGCACCCTCGCCGACGTGCGCGCAGGCCGCCACGCCTGCTTCGACCGGGTCGTCGTGGACGTCCGCGGCCCGAGCGGGGCCGTCGCCTACGACGTCCGGTACGTGCCGCAGGTCGCCCAGGAGGGGTCGGGGGACGTCGTGCCCCTGCGCGGAGGCGCAGCGCTGCAGGTGGTGGTCGGGGCCCCGGCGTACGACGCCGCCGGGCAGGCGACCTTCCTGCCGGGGAACCTGGCCGAGGTCGTCGACGTCGGGGGGTTCGCCACCGTGCGCCAGGTGGCCTGGGCCGGTTCCTTCGAGGGCCAGACGACGCTCGGGCTCGGCGTCCGCGCCCGGCTGCCGTTCCGGGTGCTCGTGCTGCCCGACCTCGCCGGCGGGGCGTGGAGCGGGGCGCGCGTCGTCGTCGACGTGGCCCACCGCTGGTAGCGCAGCACCACGAGGTGACGCGCCAGCCCTTCACAACTGAGCGTGACCACCCCTAGCGTCGGGGCATGAGGGATCCCGAGGTCCTGTCCGGACGCAACGCCCAGGAGGCGGTGCGCAAGGTCCACGCCCAGGACGACGTCCCTCCGGAGGCGCCGCTGCACGTGCGCCCGGACCCGAAGGTCCCCGGCGCCAACTACGTCGAGGGGTCTCCGCGCGGCCGCTACTGGGTCGGGCTCGCGGGCGAGGTGCAGCCCACGAGCTCCGGCTCGGTGCCTCCCACGCGCAGCGGGGGCTTCCAGCAGGCGCAGACCCGCTACACCGCGGCGGTGGAGCGGGTGCGCCTGCACTACTCGACGCCCGTGGTCGAGCAGCTCTTCGCCGTGCCCGACACGCACGTGCCGGACGCGTTCTTCGTCTACGACGTCAAGCGCGCGCAGACGGTGCGCTGGGTCTCGCCCGACGGCGAGGTCTTCGACGGCTACCTCGACGTCGACGGCGCAGCGCGCTGGGACGAGCGGACGGTGCAGGCCCGCCGGGCGGTGCTGCGGAGCGAGGACGGCACCGCCGCGCTGGCCGACGACGCCGACGCCTGAGGGCCGCCGCGCCACGCGTTCCGGCCGCCACGCCGGGGCAGCGCCCCAGGGGGGTGACGTCGGGTCGCCGCCGCCCCTAGCGTCACGAGGGTGAAGAACCCCGATGACCTGTCCGGCCGCTTCGCCCAGGAGGCCCTGCGCAAGGTCTACGCCGAGGACGCCGTCTCGCCGACGGACCCGCTGGAGGCGCACGCCGACCCCAAGGTCCCCGGCGCCAACTACGTCGACGGCTCCACCGACGGCCGCTACTGGGTCGGGATGCAGGGCGAGGTGCACCGCACGAGCACCCGCTCGGTGCCCACGACCCGCAGCGGCGAGTTCCAGGACGCCCAGACCCGCTACACCGCGGCCGTGGAGAGCGTGCGCCTGCACTACCGGACGCCGATGGGCGACCAGCTCTTCGCCGTCCCCGACACGCACGTTCCCGACGCGTTCTTCGTCTACGACGCGAAGGCCGCCCAGACCGTGCGCTGGGTCTCCCCCGAGGGCGACGTGCTCGACGGCTACCAGGACCTCGACGGCGCGCCGCGCTGGGACGAGCGCACGGTCGAGGTGCGCACCCTCGCGCTGGCGCGCCAGCCGGGGACGGCGTCGCTCGTCGAGGGCTGACCCCGGCGCTCCTCCGCGCCCGACCGCTCCACCACCGTCCGCAGCCGCCGGGCGTCGTCGCGGAGCGTGCGGGCGACCAGAGCGGCCAGCAGGGGCCGCAGCAGCCGCTGGCCCCGACCCGGGGCGATCGTCAGCTCCAGGTCCACGCGGGCCCGCTGCGCGCCGAGGGGCGTGACGGCGCGCGCCCCCCAGGCGCGCACACCGCCGGTGGTCCGCCAGGCGAAGCGCGCACCGGGGTCGACGGCGGTGACCACGCCGTCGTTGTGCTGGGTGCGGCCGGCGAAGCGCAGCTCCTCGCGCGTCGTGGTGCCCACCACCACCGCGCCCGGAGCGCTCGGGGCCATGGTCACGACCCCCGCTCGCCACTGCGGGTCCCGGGCGTAGTCCGCCACCACCTGCCACACCTCGTGCGCCGGCCGGTCCACCTCGACCTGCTCGTGCAGCCGGATCTCGTCCACCGTGCTCGCCTCCCCGCTCGCGCACCGGCGGCGGTCGCCGGTGCTGCGACCAGCCTGGCCAGCGACCGGGCGCCGCTCTCGTCCGCGCGTGCGCCGCCCTGGACGATCCGTGCGCTCTCAGCGGGAGGCGGCGCGCAGGGCGGCCGGGGTCTGGCCGGTGCGGGCGCGCAGCTGCCGGGTCAGGTGGCTCTGGTCGGCGAAGCCGCAGGCGGTGGCGACCCGGGCGAGCGGGAGCGTCGAGGTGGTGATGAGCTCCTGCGCCCGCGCCACCCGCCGGGACAGGACGTACTGGTGGGGGCTGAGGCCGGTGGAGGCGCGGAACAGGCGGGCGAAGTGGAACGGGCTGACGTGCGCCAGCGCCGCGAGGTCGGCGAGGGGCAGCGGCTGGTCCAGCTGCTCCTCCACCCGCTCCAGCACGCGGTGCAGCTGCCCGCGCGACAGGCCCGGCTCCGGGCGGGCGGTCACCGGCGCCCGCGCGGTGGAGCGCTCGCGCACGACCGCCACGGCCAGGGCGGAGCCGAGGGACTCCAGCGCCAGGCGGCCCAGGGGGCTCTCGTCGGGCAGCGCGGCCCGGACCAGGGCGGCGAGCGCGGCCACCTGCGGGGAGCGCGTGCCGAGGGTGGGGACGAGCTCGCCGCGGCCGGCGCCCGCGGCGTCCGCCACCTCGCGCACGAGCTCGGGCGCGAGGAGGACCGCCAGGGACTCCACGCGCTGGGGCGTGCCGTCGAGCGACCGGACCAGCAGCCGCGCGCCCGCGGGGACGACGGCGACGTCGCCCGGGGCGCCCGGCGTGACCCGGGTGCGCCCGTCGAGGGTCTCCCGCAGCCGGTAGGGCGGCCCCGCGTTGACGAGCACCGCGTGCTCCTCGCGGGCGGGGGCGTCGAGCTCCCCGACCTGGGCGCGCACCACCACGACGCTCAGGCCCGGGCGCAGGAGCACCGGGGCCGGCGCCGCGCTGCCCGCCTCCGCTGCGGCCACGAGACCTCCCTGCCCGCCACGACGAGGCTAGGACGCCCCCGCCCGCGGGCGGAAGGCGCGAGCGCGGTCAGTCCAGCAGCGCGCGCAGGGTGAGGGCGTTGCGCACCGCGTGCCCGTGGCCGTCGTTGTTGAAGTAGGCGTAGACGTCCGTGCCCGAGCGGGCCCACTCGCGGATCCGCTCGGCCCACCAGGCCAGGTCGGCGTCGGAGTACGACCCGGCGTAGAGGTGCCCCTGGTCGGGCCCGTGCAGCCGCACGTACGCGAACGGGGCGGTCACCCGCAGCACGCACGGCAGGTGCGCCCCGCTCATCACGCAGCTGGCGACCCCGTGGCGCTCCAGCAGCGCGTAGACGTCCTCGTGCTGCCAGCTGGGGTGGCGCAGCTCGACGGCCACGCGCATCCACGGCGGCAGCAGGCCGAGGAAGTAGCCCAGCCGGTCGTCGTCGCGCTGGTGGTCCGGGCGCAGCTGGACGAGCATCACCGCGCGCCGGTCCCCCAGCTCGTGCCAGGCCGACGCCATCCGCCCCACCCACACCTCCGGGGCGTACAGCCGCTTGGCGTGGGTCAGCCCCCGCGGGGCCTTCACCGACAGCGCGAAGCCCGGTGGCAGCCGCCGCCGCCAGCCGGCGAAGGCCGTGTCGCGGGGCCAGCGGTAGAAGCTCGCGTTGAGCTCGACGGTCCCGAAGCGCTGCACGTAGTGGGCCAGGCGGTCGCGCGACGGCGCACCGGGCGGGTACAGGACGCCGTCCCAGTGGTCGTAGCTCCACCCCGAGGTGCCGACGTGGATGCTCACCCGGCCATCCTGCCGCCCGCCCCGCCGTCCGAGGCTGCCGCCCGGGGGTGACGCCGCTGCGCGGCGCGGGCCTAGGGTCGGGCGATGGAGCCAGCCCTGCGGGTCGCCGTCCTCGGGCCGGGCGGGGTCGGCGGGCTGCTCGCTGCCCTGCTGGCCGGCGACGGGCACGACGTCGTCTGCCTCGCGGGCGCGGGGACGACCACCGCCCTGCGCGCGCACGGCCTGACCCTGGCCAGCGCCCGGTTCGGGGCGCGCACCCAGCCCGTCTCGGCCGCCGAGGTGCTCCCGGCCCCGGTCGACGTCTGCCTCGTGACGGTCAAGGCGCCGCAGCTGTCCGAGGCGCTGCACCGGGTGCCGCCGCCGGTGCTCGGCCGGGCGCTGCTCGTGCCGCTGCTCAACGGCGTCGAGCACGTCGGCGTCCTGCGCGAGCGCTACCCGGAGGCGGTCGTGGCCGCCGGCACCATCCGCGTGGAGTCCACGCGGACCGGCCCCGGGGCGGTCCGCCACGACAGCCCCTTCGCCTCGCTGGAGCTGTGCGCGGCCCCCGGCGTCGACCGCCTCGCCCGCGCGCTCGGGCACGCCGGCCTGGACGTGCGGGTCCGCGACGACGAGGCCGCGGTGCTGTGGGACAAGCTCGCCTTCCTCGCGCCCCTGGCGCTGCTGACCACCGCGGCCCGGGCTCCCGCCGGGACCGTCCGCGAGGAGCGTCGCGAAGACCTCGTGGCGCTGGTCACCGAGGTCGCGGCGGTGGCCCGCGCCGAGGGCGGTTCCGGCGACGCGGCGAAGGTCCTCGCCGCCTTCGACGCGCTGCCGGCGTCCATGCGGTCGTCGATGCAGCGCGACGCCGAGGCGGGCAGGCCGCTCGAGCTCGACGCCCTCGGCGGCGCGGTCCTGCGCGCCGCCGGGCGGCACAGCCTGGAGGTGCCCGTCACCTCCGCCCTGGTCGCCGAGCTCGCCGAGCGCGCGCAGGCCTGAGCGCCGCCCGCCTACGGGGGCGGGCCCCCGTGCGGGGAGACCAGCCCGCTCTCGTAGGCGAGCACGATGAGCTGGGCGCGGTCGCGAGCGCCGCACTTCATGAGGAGCCGGCTCACGTGGGTCTTCGCCGTGGCCGCGGTGACGTGCAGCTGCGCGGCGATCTCGGCGTTGGACCAGCCGCGCGCCACGAGCGCCAGCACCTCGACCTCGCGCTCGGTGAGGTCCGCCAGCACCGGTGGCCGCGCCGCCGAGGGCTCGGGACGGCGCACGTACTCCTCGATGAGGTGGCGGGTCACGCTCGGGGCGAGCAGCGCCTCGCCGGCCGCCACCGTCCGGATCCCGCGCAGCAGCTCCGCCGGGGGCGTGTCCTTGAGCAGGAACCCGCTGGCCCCGGCCTTGAGCGCGCCGAAGACGTACTCGTCGAGGTCGAAGGTGGTCAGCACGAGCACCCGGACGCCGGGCTGGTCCCCCGCGGCGCCGGGGGCGGCCAGGATCCGCCGCGTCGCCTCCAGCCCGTCCAGCACCGGCATCCGGATGTCCATGAGGACGACGTCCGGGCGCTCGCGCGCGACCACCTCGACGGCCGCGGCGCCGTCCGCCGCCTCACCCACCACGCCCAGGTCCGGCGCGGAGTCGACCATCACCCGCAGGCCGCCGCGCACGAGGGCCTGGTCGTCGGCGACGACCACCCGGATCACGAGGGGTCCCCGCCCAGCGGGAGGCGCACGGCGACCCGGAAGCCGCCGGGGCGGGGCTCGGTGACCAGCTGGCCCCCGAAGACCGCGACGCGCTCGCGCATGCCCACCAGCCCGTGCCCTCCCCCGCCGCCGGCGGGCTGCGGGGAGCCGGCTCCCTCGTCGGTGATCTCCAGCGACAGGTGCTCGGCGCGGTGCACCCGCACGTGCGCCACCGGGCCGCCGTGCTTGAGGACGTTCGTCAGGGCCTCCTGGACGATCCGGTAGGCGGTGAGGTCGACCGCCGGCGGCACCCCGTCCACCGAGCCCTCGACGACGAGGTCCACCCGCACCCCGGCGTCCTCCACCTGCGCCACCAGCGCCGGCACGTCGGCCAGCCCGGGAGCGGGGGCCAGGGCGGCCCGGGGCTGGCCCTCCTGGCGCAGGACGCCGAGCAGCCGGCGCATCTCGGCCAGCGCCCCGCGGCTGGTGGACTCGATCGCGGCCAGCGCCCGGCGGGCCTCCTCGGGCTGGCTGTCCAGGACCAGGTGCGCCATCCCGGACTGGACGGCGATCACGCTCATCGAGTGGGCGACCACGTCGTGCAGCTCGCGGGCGATGCGCAGCCGCTCGGTCACCACGGCCTGGCGCGCCCGCTCCTCCCGCTCGCGCTCGAGCAGGGCCGCCCGCTCCTCCACGAGGGCGGCCCGCTCCTCCAGCGCGGCGTACCGGGCCCGGCGGTGGCGGAGGTCCTGCCCGAGCAGCCAGGCCACGGCGGTGACGAGCGCGGTGGAGACCCACGACGACGCGGTGGCGACGCCCTCGGGCTGCACCGCGAGCGCGAGGCCCAGCGCGGCCAGCGCCGCGGCGAAGACCACGAGCGAGCGGCGGCGCTCGCTGTGCAGTGCCACTCCGCCGACGAGGGCGAAGGCGCCCGCACCGGGGTAGGCGGCGTAGTGCCGCAGGGAGTAGAGCGCCAGCGCGCCGAGGACGACGGCGGCCACGGCCAGCGGCGCCCGCCGGTGGAGCGCGTACGGCAGCGCCATGGCCACCGCCAGCAGCCAGGTGAGGGCGTCGGCGGGCCGCTGGCCGGGGGCGACCTCGGTGACGGCGACCTGCCACAGCACCAGGGCGGTCAGCAGCGCCGCCACCGCGGCGTCGGCCAGCGGCACCGGCGCCCCGAGCCGGCGCCGCAGGCGGTCCCC
>NZ_JBZYWI010000209.1:0-4129 GCF_058932755.1 Quadrisphaera sp. DVD1 | reverse complement strand
CTCCCCCAGCAGGGTCACCGGCACGCCCGTGCGGGTCAGGTCGCGGTCGGCGAGCAGGGCCACCAGCCCGCCGGCGCGCAGCGAGCGCAGCAGGGCGCCGAACGTCCCGCCGCCGGTCAGCGGCAGCACGGTGATCCCCAGCTGCTGCCGGAAGGCCACGAAGGCGTCGTAGACCTCCGGCGGCTCCAGGCGCTCGGCCACCGTGGTCACCGGGGCGAGGTGCTGCGCGCCCCAGGCGCCGAGGTGGTCCCAGCTGCCCAGGTGGCCCAGGAACGCCACGGCGCCCCGGCCGTCGGCCAGCGCGGCGCGCAGCGGCTCCAGCCCCTCGGTGGTCACCGTCCCCGCCAGCCGCTGCGGCGACCAGGACGGCATCCGGAACGCGTCGCACCAGTACCGCGCGTAGGAGCGCACCCCGGCCCTCGACAGGGCCCGCAGGGCGCGCTCGTCGGCGTCCGGGCGGGCCCGCCGGAGGTTGGCCTCCAGCCGCCGCACCCCGGGGCCGCGCCGGGCCCAGGCGAGGTCTGCGCCGACGGCGAAGGCCGCGTGGGCGAGCCGCTCGGGCAGCAGGCGCAGGACCCGCCAGGCGGCCAGGTGGGCCGGTGCGGCCAGGGGCGGCAGGCGCCGGCGCACGGGGCTCACCGGGCCCTCAGCTGCGGGCGCCGGTGAGGACCTGGGAGCGGACGACGAGCACCCGCTGCACGACCGTGATGAGGCTCGCGAGCGCGAGCACCGCCAGGACCGCGGTGAGCAGGCCGCGCGGCACGCCGAGCCCCACGAGGCCGGTGGCCACGAGCACGGCCACGAGCCGGTCGGCGCGCTCGGCGATGCCGACGTCGGCGCGGGCGCCGATCGCCTCGGCGCGGGCCCGGGCGTAGGGGACGATCGCCCCGAGGGCCAGGCAGGCGAGGGCCAGCCCGGCGGTCAGCCGCGAGCCGCCGCCGCCGGTGTACCAGAGCACGAGCGCCGCGAAGATGGCCGCGTCGCCGAAGCGGTCGAGGGTGGAGTCGAGGAACGCCCCCCAGGAGCTCGATCGCCCGGAGCTCCGCGCCATGATCCCGTCGAGGACGTCGGAGAAGACGAACGCGGTGATCACCAGGGTGCCGGCGAGCAGGTGGCCGCTGGGGTAGAGCGCCAGGGCGCCGGCCACGACGCCGAGGGTGCCGACCACCGTCACGGCGTCCGGGCTCACGCCCAGCCGCAGCAGGAGCGCGGCGAGCGGGGACAGGAGCCGGGTGAAGAGGGCCCGGGCGTGGCGGTTCAGCATGGCGCGGGCAGCCTAGCGGCGTCGCGCGCGGCGATCACGCACCGACCGAGGTGCGTCCGGGCTCGCCCGAGGCCGCCCACGCCGCCGCCAGGCGCTGCCGGGCGTCGGAGAGCAGCTCGGGCAGGGCCTTGGTCTGGGCGATGATCGGCAGGAAGTTGGCGTCGCCGCCCCAGCGCGGCACCACGTGCTGGTGCAGGTGCGCGGCGATGCCCGCGCCGCCGACCGCGCCCTGGTTCATCCCCACGTTGAAGCCGCCGGCACCGGCCGAGGCGGCCAGCACCCGCATCGCCGACTGCGTGAGGGTGGCCACCTCCACCGTCTCCTCGGGGGTGAGGTCGACGTACCCGGCCACGTGCCGGTAGGGGCACACGAGCAGGTGCCCGGAGTTGTACGGGTAGAGGTTGAGCACCGCGTAGGCCAGCTCCCCGCGGGCGACGACGAGCGCCTCCGCGTCGCTGCGCCCCGGGGCGCGGCAGAACGGGCACTGCTCCCCCGCGCGGCCGTCGGCGGGCTTGCCGTCGCCGGAGATGTAGGCCATCCGGTGCGGCGTCCACAGCCGGTCGAAGCCGTCGGGGACGCGCGCGAAGCCCTCGGGCCCCTCGGCGCCCCCGGGCCGGTCAGGGCCCTGCGTGCTGCTCACACCTGGGCCCGGCTGCGGACGGCCTCGACGACGCGGGCGACGGCCTCGGGCACCGGCACCCCGTTGTCCTGGGTGCCGTCGCGGAAGCGGAAGGAGACGGCGCCCTTCTCCACGTCCTCCGCCCCGGCGATGAGGACGAACGGCACCTTGGCCTTGGAGTGCGTGCGGATCTTCTTCTGCATCCGGTCGTCGGAGTCGTCGACCTCCACGCGCACGCCCTGCGCGCGCAGCAGCGCCGCGACCTCGTGGAGGTGCGGGGCGAAGTCCTCGGCCACCGGGACGCCGACCACCTGCACCGGCGCCAGCCACGGCGGCATCACGCCCGCGTAGTGCTCCAGCAGCACCCCGAAGAACCGCTCGATCGAGCCGAACAGGGCCCGGTGGATCATCACCGGCCGCTGGCGGGAGCCGTCGGCGGCGGTGTACTCCAGCCCGAAGCGCTCGGGGAGCATGAAGTCGAGCTGGATCGTCGACAGCTGCCAGGTGCGGCCGATCGCGTCGCGCGCCTGCACGGAGATCTTCGGCCCGTAGAAGGCGGCGCCGCCCGGGTCGGGCACGAGCTCCAGGCCCGAGCCCTGCGCGACCTCGGTCAGGGTGGCCGTGGCCTCCTCCCACACCGCCTCGTCACCGATCGACTTCTCGGGGTTCCGGGTGGACAGCTCCAGGTAGAAGTCGTCCAGCCCGTAGTCGCTGAGCAGGTCGAGCACGAAGCGCAGGAGGGAGGCGAGCTCGTCCTTCATCTGCTCGCGGGTGCAGTAGATGTGGGCGTCGTCCTGGGTCATGCCCCGCACCCGGGTCAGGCCGTGGACGACGCCGGACTTCTCGTAGCGGTAGACGCTGCCGAACTCGAACATCCGCAGCGGGAGCTCCCGGTAGGAGCGCCCGCGCGAGGCGAAGACGAGGTTGTGCATCGGGCAGTTCATCGGCTTCAGGTAGTAGTCCTGGCCGGGCTTGACCACGGTGCCGTCGGCGCCCACCTCGGCGTCGACGTGCATCGGGGGGAACATGCCGTCGCGGTACCAGTCGAGGTGTCCCGAGACCTCGTACAGGTGCCCCTTGGTGATGTGCGGGGTGTAGACGAACTCGTAGCCGGCCTCCTCGTGGCGGCGGCGGGAGTAGTCCTCCATCTCGCGGCGGATGATTCCGCCGCGGGGGTGGAAGACCGGCAGCCCGGACCCGAGCTCGTCGGGGAAGGAGAACAGGTCGAGCTCCGCGCCGAGGCGCCGGTGGTCGCGGCGCTCGGCCTCGGCCAGGCGCTCGAGGTGGGCCCGCAGGTCGTCCTTGCTGGGCCACGCGGTGCCGTAGACCCGCTGCAGCTGGGGGTTGGCCTGGTCGCCGCGCCAGTACGCCGCGGCGGTGCGGGTGAGGGTGAAGCCGTTGCCCAGCAGCCGGGTGGTGGGCACGTGGGGGCCGCGGCACAGGTCCTTCCACGCCACCGTGCCGTCGCGGCGCACGTTGTCGTAGATCGTCAGCTCGCCGGCGCCGACCTCGACCGAGGCGCCCTCGCCGGCGTCCGCGCCGGCGCCCTTGAGGCCGATCAGCTCCAGCTTGTACGGCTCGGCGGCGAGCTCCGCGCGCGCCTCGTCGTCGCTGACGACCCGCCGGCGGAAGGCCTGCCCCTCCTTGACGATCCGCTGCATGACCTTCTCGAGGGCCTTGACGTCCTCGGGGGTGAAGGGCTCGGCGACGTCGAAGTCGTAGTAGAAGCCGTCGCGCACGGGCGGGCCGATGCCCAGGCGCGCCTGCGGGTGCAGCTCCTGCACGGCCTGCGCCAGCACGTGGGCCGCGGAGTGCCTCAGCACCTCCAGCCCGTCCGGTGAGGAGACGGGGACCGCCTCGACGACGTCGCCGTCGGCGAGCTCGGTGGCCAGGTCTCGCAGCTGGCCGCCGATCCGGGCCACGACCACGCTGCGGTCGTCGGCGAAGAGGTCGGCCGCGGTCGTGCCCACCTCGACCGCCCGGGGAGCGCCGTCGACGGTCACGCTGAGCTGGGCGGGCACGGGTCCTCCTGGGGGTGGGGCGGGATCGCCGCGATGCTACCCAGGAGGGCGCAGACCCCCGGCGGATCGGTCGAGCAGGACGTCGTCGCCCACCCGCACCACGCCGGGCACCAGCACGTCGGCGTAGACGCCCAGGCACCGCCGCGGCGTCCGCGTCACCTGCAGCCGCGCGCCGCCGAGGCGCACGGTGGCGCCCACCCAGCCGCGCTCGGCCCCCGCTGGGGC
>NZ_JBZYWI010000208.1:0-4140 GCF_058932755.1 Quadrisphaera sp. DVD1 | reverse complement strand
CCCTGCTGTCGGCGCACCGCTGCACCCGCGCCCTGTCCGAGGCGCTGCCGGGGGCCCTGCGCACGGGCCAGCTCGTGCCGCACTACGAGCCGCTGGTGCACCTCGGCGCCCAGCCCTCGGCCGACCGGGTGCTGGGGCTGGAGGCGCTGGTGCGCTGGCAGCACCCCGAGCTGGGCCTGCTGGGGGCGGACCGGGTGGTGCCGGTCGCCGAGCAGCGCGGGCTGCTGCCCGCCGTGGACTCCGCCGTGCTGCGGGCGGCGCTCGCGGACTGCGCGCGCTGGCGCTCGGAGGTGCCGGGGTGGGGCGAGCTGTCGGTCGCGGTCAACGCCTCGGCCCCCTCGCTGGTGCACGAGGACCTCGTGGAGCGCGTGCTCTCCGAGCTGGCCCGCGCCGGCCTGCCCGGCCGGGCGCTGACCCTGGAGATCACCGAGCAGGCGCTGCTGGCGGACCGCACCGGCATCGCGGCCCGGCTGCTGGAGCTGCGCGAGGCCGGCGTGCGGATCGCGGCCGACGACTTCGGCACCGGCTTCGCGTCCCTGGACTACCTCATCAGCTTCCCGCTCGACCTGCTCAAGGTCGACCGCTCGCTGGTCGAGCGGGCCGCCGACCCGGCCGGCCGGCGCCTGCTGGCCGGGGTGGTGGAGGTCTCCCACGCCCTCGGGGTGGCCGTGCTGGCCGAGGGCGTCGGCTGCCCGGAGGACGTCGAGCTGGCGCGCGAGCTCGGGTTCGACGCCGTGCAGGGGTTCGGGGTCGGGCGCGCCGCCCCCGCCGAGCGGGTGCCGACCGGCCCGGAGCGTGCCAGCCTCCTGCCATGACGCGCTTCGGCTACACGCTGATGACCGAGCAGGCCGGACCCAAGGACCTCGTGCGCTTCGCGGTGGGGGCCGAGGAGGCCGGCTTCGACTTCGAGGTCAGCAGCGACCACTACTCGCCGTGGCTCTCGGCCCAGGGGCACGCCCCCTACGCGTGGACGGTGCTGGGCGCCGTCGCGCACGCCACCGAGCGGGTGGAGCTGATGACCTACGTCACCAGCCCGATCCTGCGCTACACCCCGGCGGTCGTGGCCCAGAAGGCCGCCACCCTGCAGCTGCTCGCCGACGGCCGCTTCACCCTGGGGCTGGGCGCCGGCGAGAGCCTCAACGAGCACATCGCGGGCCAGGGCTGGCCCGGCGTGGACCAGCGCCAGGACATGCTGGTGGAGGCCATCGAGATCATCAGGGCGCTGCACACCGGCGAGGTGGTCACCTACGACGGGCAGTACTTCCGGGTCGACACCGCGCGCATCTGGGACCTGCCCGAGGGCGGGGTTCCGCTGGCCGCCGCCGTCTCCGGGCCCAAGTCGATCGGGCACTTCGCGCCGCTGGTCGACCACTTCATCTCCACCGAGCCCGAGGCCGACCTGCTCACGGCGTGGGACGACGCCCGCGCCGCCGCCGGGGCCACCGCCCCCTCCCGCAAGATCGGCCAGATCCCCGTCAGCTGGGACGCCGACCGCGACGCCGCCGTGGCGCGCGCCCACGAGCAGTTCCGCTGGTTCGGCCTCGGCTGGTCCGTCAACGCCGACCTGCCCACCACCGCCGGCTTCGCGGCCGCCTCGGCCTACGTGCGTCCGGAGGACGTCGCGGAGTCCATCCCGTGCGGGGACGACGTGGACGCCGTCGTCGAGGCCGTCTCGGCGTACTGGGAGGCCGGGTACACCGACATCGCCCTGGTCCAGATCGGCGGCGACGTCCAGGAGCCGTTCCTCCGGGCCGCTCAGGAGCGGCTGCTGCCCGCCCTGCGCGAGGCCGCGCCGGCGTCCTGACCCCCCTGCGGGGAGGAGCGCCAGAAGGCGGGGACGTCCTCGGGCGCGAGCGCCCGGGAGAAGAGCCAGCCCTGGCCGTGCTGGACGCCGATGCTGGTGACCAGGGCGAGGTGCTCGGGGGTCTCGAGCCCCTCGGCGGTGACCTCCAGCCCGGTGGCGGCGGCCAGGGCGGCCACCCCGGTGAGCAGCTGCGGCGCCTCCACGGTGCCGGACACGGTGCGGGCGCCCGGCACCGGCAGGAGCGAGCGGTCGAGCTTGAGCAGCTGCACCGGGAAGCGCAGCAGGTAGCCCAGCCCCGAGTAGCCGGTGCCGAAGTCGTCCAGGGCGACGGTCGCCCCGGCGTCCGCGAGCACCCGCAGGCCGGCGGCGCAGTCGGGGTCGGTCGGAGCGGGGTCGTGCTCGGTGATCTCGAGCAGGAGGCGGTCCGGGCCGATGCCGGCGCGCAGGCAGGCGGCCAGCACGTCCTCCACGAGCACCGGCGAGGCCATGCTGCCGCGGCCGAGGTTCACCCCGATCCGGTGCACCCGCAGGCCGGCGTCGTCCCAGTCGCGCAGGGCGGCCAGCGCGATCCCCAGGACGCGGCGGTCGAGCTCGGCGCCCAGCCCGAGCTCCTCGGCCAGCGGCACGAAGACGTCGGGCCCGAGGACGCCGCGCTGGGGGTGGTCCCAGCGCGCCAGCGCCTCCACGCCCAGCGGGACGCCGGTGGCCAGCTCGACCACCGGCTGGTGGTGGACGAGGAGCCTCCCCACCTCGGCCGGCGGCACGGGGCCGAGCAGCGCGCGCACGTCCTGCAGCAGCGCGGCGCGGCCGAGGACCTCCTCGCGCAGGTCGGGGCTGTAGCGGACCACGCGTCCGCCGCCGCGCTGCTTGGCGGCGTACATCGCGACGTCGGCGTCGGCGAGGACGCCGTCGGACGGGCCGCTGTTGCGCACGAGCGCGACGCCGATGCTCAGCGGCACGGGGCGCGAGAGCCCCGGCACGGTCACCGGGTCCACCGAGCACTCGGCCAGGCGGCGGGCCAGTCGCTCGGGGTCGTCGCGCGTGCTGAGCACGACGAACTCGTCGCCGCCCGGGCGCGCCACCACCCCGTCGCGGCCGACCGCACCGGCCAGGCGGGCGGCCACGACCTGCAGCACGACGTCGCCCGTGTCGTGGCCGTAGCGGTCGTTGATCTCCTTGAACCCGTCCACGTCGACCAGGGCGGCCCAGGTCACGTCGGGGGACGCGTGGGCGGCCGCGAGGCGGCGGCCCATCCCCAGGCGGTTGAGCTGGCCGGTGAGCGGGTCCACCTCGACCTGCCGCTCGCTGGCCCGCAGGAGGCCGATGGTGCGCACGAGCGCCAGCGTGGTGATGACCGCGCCGGCCCCGAGCACCGCCCACCCGGGCAGCCCGGGCCCCGGCAGCAGCGCCCCCGCGACCGCGGCGACCACCGGAGCCGCGGCGAAGGGCATCACGGCCAGCACCCGCGTGGAGCCGCGACGCCGGTTCCGGACGGTGCGCATCCCGCCGAGCTGCGACATCGACGGGTGCAGCGCCGCGAGGACGAACAGCCCGGTCCAGAAGATCCCCAGCAGCTGGGGGCCCCGGCCGGAGCCGGCCGCCTCGAGCGGGGACCCCGCCAGCAGCAGGTCGTGCAGCAGCGCGCCGGAGCCGCCGGCCACGACCAGGGCCGGGGAGGCGGGGATCGGGGCGTGGCTGAGCACGAGCCACAGCAGCAGGCCCAGCAGGACGACGTCCAGGGCGACCCGGGCCATCCGCAGCGGGTCGCCACCGCTCTCGCCGACGGCGCCGGTGACCGCCACGGCGACGGCCGCGAGCAGTCCCGACGCGACGAGCACCACCGCCGCGTCGGCCCACTGGCGGCTCGACACGTCGGCGCCCCGGGCGGTGCGCGTGGAGGTGATCGCGACCGGGACGGCGACGGCGACGCCGAGCACCTGGCCGACCAGCACCGCTCCGCCGCTGAGGACGGTCTCGACGCCGACCACCACGTCGCTGGTCATGTGCAGGGCGATCAGGGCCAGCAGCCCGCTCACGCACCACCAGGGAGCGGCGCCCGCGGGACGGCGCACGAGCAGGACGGCGACGACCGCGGCGGCGCTGCCCCAGACGGCCACGAGCAGCAGCGGGACGCGCAGCGCCGGCACGCCCGCGGCGAGCGCCACGACCCCCGCCAGCAGCAGCAGCTGCCGGGCGAGGGGGGGCGGGCGGAGGCGTCGGGGCACGTGAGGCGCATCGGCACCCCGCGGGGGGTGCTGAACGCCCTCCGGTGTCAGGCCCCCGGTCGGCCCAGCGGGCGGTAGGTCCACCCGGCCGCGGCCCACGCGGCGCCGTCG
>NZ_JBZYWI010000207.1:0-4146 GCF_058932755.1 Quadrisphaera sp. DVD1 | reverse complement strand
GGTGTCCACCGCGACGTGGACGACGGCGTCGACGCCGGCGAGCGCGCGGACGACGTCCGGGCTCGTGAGGTCGACCCGGTGGTGCTCCACCCCGGGCAGGTCGGGCGCGGCGCCGGGGTGCTCGGCGTCCACCACGGCCACCACGCGCGTCGTCGCGGCGTCGGCGGCGAGGGCCCGCACGACCGCGGCCCCCACGGCCGACCCGGCGCCGGTCACCGCCACGGCGCGCGCGGGTGGGCGGTCGGGCACCGGACCTCCAAGCGCCCTGGACCGGGCTGACGGCGTGCTGACGGCGTGCTGGGTACGGTGGACCTCGGCGCGGCCCACTCGACACCCATTCTGTCCGGTGCCCCCGACCGCCCCCGCGCCCGGGAGCCCCGCCACCCGCCCGCCCGACCCGCAGGAGGTCCCGGTGCCCGAGCACCCCGACGAGGACCGGCCCGAGGACGACCCGCAGCAGCCGCCCGGAGACCCCCAGGACCCGCTGTCCCAGCTGTTCTCCGCCCTGGGGGGCGCCGGGCTGACCGGCGGGCTCCCGCCCGGGTTCCCCGGGGCCCCCGGCGGCGCCGGCCTGCCCCCGGGCATCGACCCGGCCGAGCTCATCGAGCGCCTCTCGAACGACCCGACGGCCATGGCGCAGGTCATGGCGTCGGTGCAGCGGCTGCTCGCCACCTCCGGCGAGGGCCCGGTCAACTGGGAGCT
This sequence comes from Quadrisphaera sp. DVD1, assembly GCF_058932755.1. NCBI lineage: Bacteria > Bacillati > Actinomycetota > Actinomycetes > Kineosporiales > Kineosporiaceae > Quadrisphaera > Quadrisphaera sp. DVD1. The sequence goes on along the minus strand of NZ_JBZYWI010000207.1, from coordinate 3,444 downwards.
CGCGCGCGACCTGGCCCGCCAGGCCGCCGTCGCCGGCGGTGACCCGAGCACCGGGGACGCCGCGCAGCGCGAGGTCGGCGAGGCGCTGCGCCTGGCCGACCTGTGGCTGGACGCCGTCACCGACCTCCCGGCGGGCGCCGGCGCGCAGCGCGCGTGGTCGCGCTCGGAGTGGGTCGAGGCCACGCTGCCGGTGTGGCGGCGCCTCGCCGAGCCCGTCGCCTCCTCGGTGGCCGACGCCGTCGCCGCGGCGATGGCCCAGCAGGCCCCGGAGGAGCTGGCGCCGATGCTCGCCGGCACCGGCGCCGTGATGCGCTCGATCGGCGGCGCCGTCTTCGGGATGCAGCTCGGCCAGGCGGTCGGCGGGCTGGCCCGCGAGGTCGTCTCCGCCACCGACGTCGGGCTGCCGCTGACCGACGGGCACACGGCGGCCCTCGTGCCGGCCAACGTGGCCGCGTTCGCCGAGGGCCTCGGCGTCCCGCTCGCCGAGGTGCGGCTGTTCCTCGCCACCCGCGAGGCCGCGCACGCCCGGCTGTTCGCGCACGTGCCGTGGCTGCGCGGGCACCTGCTCGGCGCGGTCGAGGCCTACGCGCGGGGCATCACCATCGACACCGACCGCATCGAGGAGGCCGTGCGCTCGGTCGACCCGAGCGACCCGCAGGCGCTGCAGCAGGCGCTGTCCTCCGGCATGTTCGACCTCCAGCGCACCCCCGCGCAGCAGTCCGCCCTGGACCGCCTGGAGACCGCTCTCGCCCTGGTCGAGGGCTGGGTCGACGAGCTGGTGGACGCCGCCTGCCGCGGCACGCTCCCCCAGGCCGGCGCGCTGCGCGAGGCCGTGCGGCGGCGCCGGGCCTCCGGCGGGCCCGCCGAGCACGTGCTCGCGAGCCTGGTCGGCCTCGAGCTGCGGCCGCGCCGCCTGCGCGACGCCGCCCGCCTGTGGTCGGTGCTGGAGGCCGCGCGCGGCCGGGACGGGCGCGACGCGGTCTGGGCGCACCCGGACCTGCTGCCCACGGCCGCCGACCTCGACGACCCCGACGGCTACGCGCGCCGGCGCAGCGACGCCGAGGCCTCCTCCGCCGACGTGGACGCCGCCCTGCAGCAGATCCTCGACGAGGGCGCGGGAGGAAGCACCGGGGGGAGCACCGGCGGGCCGACCGGGTGAGCGGCCCGCACGCCGAGGCCCTCGCGGTGCTGGGGGCCTGGACGCCGTCCGAGCCCGGCCAGGAGCGGCTGCGCCAGGACTACCTCGCGCACCTGCGCGCCCATCCCGACGCCCTCGCCAAGGCCGGCCCGCCGGCGCACCTCACGGCGTCCTGCCTGGTGCTCGACGAGAGCGGCCGGCAGGCGCTGCTCGTGCTGCACCGCAAGGGCCGGTTCTGGGTGCAGCCGGGCGGGCACGTCGAGGCCACCGACGCCTCGCTGGCCGCCGCGGCCCTGCGCGAGGCCGTCGAGGAGACCGGGCTGGCGGCCGCGCCCGGCGGGCTGTCGCTGGCCCTCGGCGGCGCCCCGGCCGACCTGGACCGCCACGCGCTGCCCGGGGCGTTCGGGCGCTGCTCCGAGCACCTCGACGTCGCCTTCCTCGCCACCGCGCCGGCCACGGCCGTGCCCGCGGTCAGCGACGAGAGCGACGGCGTCGCGTGGTGGCCGCTGGACGCCCTGCCCGAGGGGGTCGTGGCCGACCTGCCGCCCCGCCTGCACCGGGCGGCCGCGCTGCTGGCCGACCAGCGCGCCGGCCGTCCCGCCGCGAGCGCCTAGCTCAACCCCTCCCGAGCGAGGCGGTGGGGTCGGCGCTGTCGTCCACCTCGCCGGTCGGCAGGTCGCGGGCGGCGGCGAAGCCCTCGAGGTAGCCGCGGGCGCGCTCGCTGCGGGGGTAGGCGTCGACCAGGGCCCAGAACGCCTCGCCGTGCCCGTGCTCGACCAGGTGCGCCAGCTCGTGGACGAGGACGTAGTCGACGACCCAGGCGGGCAGCCCCTGGAGCCGGTCGGAGAGCCGGATGCTGCCGTCGGAGGTCGTCGTCGAGCCCCAGCGGGTGCTCTGGTTGGCCACCCACCGCACGCTCGTCGGGCGCGGGATCCCGCCGAGGTAGCGGTCGGAGAGGTCCGCGGCGCGGCGCTCGAGGGCGTCGTCGCTGAGGCGGCGCCGCTGCTCCTGGGCGGCCAGGCGCGAGACCATGCGCTCGACCCACAGGCGCTCCTCGGCGGCGGAGAACCCGTCGGGGATGAGGACCACGACCGTCCCGCCGTCGCGGTAGGCGGTCACGGTGCGCTGCCGGCGCGAGCTGCGGCGGACCTCGACCGGGGCGCGCTCGCCCGAGGGCCCGGGAGCCTGCGGCTCCTGCCCCGACCGCGTCGAGTCCGCGGTGTGCGCTGCCCGCGCCACCATGGCCGAACGGTAGCCGTCACGGCGCCCGTTCGGGGGACCTCGCGGCCCGTGCGCGCCCGCGTCGCCCAGCGGTCGCACAGCACGTCACGGACCCTCGACGCAGCGTGCCGACTGAGGCCGGTACCTGGCTTCCCGTTGACGATTCCTCGCCCCCTGCCTACCGTTGTCGCTGAGGTTCCCCGGGCGTCGGCGCTCCCCCGGAGGGGAAGCCGGGACGAACCCCGGCGTCCGGGGCACCTCTCGATCCCCGCGCACGGCCCTGACGCACTGCAGCGGCTCGGCTACTGTGTCGCGGTCCCCGCCCCGGAGGACGCACTGCCGCGGCCTCGTCGCGCGGTCCCTCCAGGGCCCTGCCGACAACGAGGAGGCCCCCATGGCCGAGACCTACAAGGGCGAGTTCTACTGCGTGAAGTGCAAGGAGAAGCGCGAGGCCGAGGGCGACGTCGTCGAGACGAACGGTCGCCGGATGGCCAAGGGCAAGTGCCCCGTGTGCGGCACGAACCTCAACCGCATCCTCGGCAAGGCGTCCTGAGCGCCTCCTAGCCCCACGACTCCAACCCTCGCAACGCCTCGACGGCGGAGGACCCGCACGGCGGGTCCTCCGCCGTCGTCGTCCCCAGCCCTCCCCGGCCCTGTGGACGGCGTCCGCGCCGCGACCCCCGCCCCTGGCAGCCTCGAGGAGCACGAGCCGGACGGCGGGCGGGGGGCGACGGGTGCTGCTGCAGCTGCGGCCGGGGCTGCTCACGGCCTGGCGAGGGCCGGGGCGGCTCCAGGTGGGCCTGGACGAGCGCCGCGCCGTCGTCCTCGACGGCCTGGGCGCCGCTGACGAGGCGGTGCTCGCGGCCCTGGACGGCACCACCGACCTGCCCGGCCTGATCGCGGTGGCCGAGCGGGCCGGGGCTCCGGCCGAGCGGGTGCGGTCGCTGCTCGGGGCGCTGCGGGCCGCCGGTGCGCTCGTGCCCGCGCGCACCGCGCGCCACCGCCGGGTCGGCCCGGGCCCGGACGCCCCGGTGCTCTCCCTGGCCCACCCCGACGGCGACGGGTGGCCGGTGCTGGCCGGCCGG
>NZ_JBZYWI010000206.1:0-4153 GCF_058932755.1 Quadrisphaera sp. DVD1 | reverse complement strand
GACCTCGAGGACGATGCGCTGGGCCCCCTTGCGGCCGATGCCGGGCACCTTCATGAGGGCGGTGAGGTCCTCGGTGGCGACGGCGCGGCGGAGCTCCTCCGGGCGGTGCACGGCGAGCATGGCCAGCGCCAGGCGCGGGCCGACGCCGCTGACGGTCATCAGCGTCTCGAAGCTGTCGCGCTCGTCGACGTCGGCGAAGCCGAACAGGGTGAGGGAGTCCTCGCGGACGACGAGGCTGGTGTGCAGCACCACCTCGGCGTCGTGCCGCAGCTCCGCGAGGGTGTTCGGCGTGGCCTGCACGAGCATGCCGACGCCCCCGACCTCGACGACGACGCCGTCCAGCCGCAGCGCCAGCACCCGGCCCCGCACCGACGCGATCACCGGCGGACTCCTCGTGCGCTCACAGCGCCACTGTAGACGAACACGTGTACGACGGGGCCCTCCTCAGGTACGGGCGCGGCGCGCGGCGCGCGCGGCGAGCAGGATCGGCGACCGCTCGGTCTCGGCGGCCGCGCGCTGCGCCGCCAGGGCCCAGGCGCTCTGCGCCGACGTCGGCGCCCCCGCGCCCGGAGCGCGCGCGCCCGGGACGGCGGAGCGCCACAGGTGGCACAGGGCCAGGGCCAGGGCGTCGGCGGCGTCGGCCGGCCGCGGCGCCTCGACGAGCTCGAGGATGCGGGTGACCATCAGCGTCACCTGCTCCTTGCCCGCCCGGCCGGAGCCGGTGACGGCCGCCTTGACCTCGCTGGGCGTGTGGCTGGCGACGGGCAGCCCGGCCCGGGCGGCCAGCACCATCGCGATGCCGGAGGCCTGGGCGGTGCCCATGACCGTGCTCACGTTGGCCTGGGCGAAGACGCGCTCCACCGCGACGGCCTCGGGGCGGTGGCGGGTGATGACGGCCTCGAGGCCGTCGCTGACCGCCAGCAGGCGCTCGGCCAGCGGCGCGTCGCTGGGCGTGCGCACCACGCCGACCGCGACCAGGCGCGCACGGCGGCCGGGCAGGCCGTCGATGACGCCCCACCCGCACCGGGTCAGCCCGGGGTCCACTCCCAGCACGCGCACGGGACCACCCTCGCACGCCGGGACGACGGAAGGGCTGCACTCCGTCACGGAGTGCAGCCCTTCCGCGGCGCCGGAGGGCGCTTCAGGCCTGTGCGAGCGCCTCGTCGGGCACCTCGAGGTTGGCGTAGACGTTCTGGACGTCGTCGAGGTCCTCGAGGGCGTCGATGAGCTTGAGGACGGAGCCGGCGGCGTCGGCGTCCAGCTCGACCTGCATGGACGGGACGAAGGAGACCTCGGCCGAGTCGTACTCGATGCCGGCCTCCTGCAGCGCCGTGCGCACGGGGACCAGGTCGGTGGCCTCGCTGATCACCTCGAAGGCGTCACCGATGCCGTTGACCTCCTCGGCCCCGGCCTCCAGCACCGCCGCGAGGACGTCGTCCTCGCTCGTGCCCTCGGCCGGCACGAGCACGAGGCCCTTGCGGTTGAACAGGTAGGCGACGCTGCCGGGGTCGGCCAGGGACCCGCCGTTGCGGGTGAAGGCCACGCGCACGTCGGACGCCGCGCGGTTGCGGTTGTCGGTGAGGCACTCGACCAGCACGGCGACGCCGTGGGCGGCGTACCCCTCGTACATGATCGTCTGGTAGTCGGCCCCGCCGCTCTCGGCGCCCGAGCCGCGCTTGACCGCGCGGTCGATGTTGTCCTTCGGGACGCTGGACTTCTTCGCCTTCTGGATGGCGTCGAAGAGGGTCGGGTTGCCGGCCGGGTCACCTCCGCCGGTGCGGGCCGCGACCTCGATGTTCTTGATCAGCTTCGCGAACGCCGAGCTGCGCTTGGCGTCGACGACGGCCTTCTGGTGCTTGGTCGTCGCCCACTTGGAGTGGCCGGACATGGAGCATCCCCCTCAGCGTCGGATCTGCCCCGATCCTAGCGCCGCGCGGCCCCGGGCCCCACGGGCGATCACCCGACCGCGAGCGCCTCGGTGACCATCCGCAGGAACAGGCGGTGCACCCGGGTGTCGCCGGTGATCTCCGGGTGGAAGGACGTCGCGAGCAGCCGGCCCTGCCGCACCGCGACCACGGTGCCCGCCGCCGCCGCGGTGCCCACCCGGGCCAGCACCTCGACGTCCGGCCCGGTGGCCTCGACCCACGGGGCGCGGATGAAGGCGGCGCGCACCGGCCCGCCGTCCACACCGGCGAAGCGCAGGTCCTCCTCGAAGGACTCCACCTGCCGGCCGAAGGCGTTGCGCCGCACGAGCACGTCGAGGCCGCCGAAGGTCTGCTGGCCCTCGATGCCGTCGACGAGCCGGTCGGCCAGCATGATCATCCCGGCGCAGGAGCCGTAGGCCGGCATGCCGGCCGCGACGCGCTCGCTCACCGCCTCGTGCAGGCCCCAGCGCCGGGCCAGCTTGTCCATGGTCGTCGACTCTCCGCCGGGGATGACGAGGGCGTCGACGGCGGCGAGCTCCGCCGGCCTGCGCACGGTCGTGGCGCGCGCCCCCACCGCCTCGAGGGCGTCGACGTGCTCGCTGACATCGCCCTGCAGGGCCAGGACGCCGACCAGGGGCTGCTGCTCGCTCACGGGTCGGGCAGCGCCCGCGGGGGCCGCGGGATTCCCGCCCGGGGAGGATGGTGGCGTGAGCGACGTGCTGGCCCGGCTGCGGGCGCGGGCCGAGGAGGCCGAGGCGTCCGCGCCGGCCGGCGTCCCGGAGCGGTTCGACCTGCCCGAGGGCCTGGTCTACCTCGACGGGAACAGCCTCGGCGCCCTGCCGCGCGCGGTGCCCGCGGCCGTGGCCGACGCGGTGGCGCGCCAGTGGGGCCAGGACCTCGTGGCCTCCTGGAACACCGCCGGCTGGTGGGACGCGCCGCAGCGCGTCGGTGACGCGGTCGGAGCCCTGGTCGGCAGCGCCCCCGGGCAGGTGGTCGTCGGCGACGCGACCTCGGTGCAGCTGTACAAGGCGCTGCTGGGCGGCGCGGCCGCGCGCCCGGGGCGCCGCGTGGTGGTCACCGACCCGGGCAGCTTCCCCACCGACCTCTACGTGCTGGACGCCGCGGCGCGCCTGGCCGGCCTCGAGGTCGTGCTCGCGACCCCGGCGCAGGTGCCGGGCGTCCTCGCCGCGCGCGGCCGGGAGGTGGCGCTGGTCTCCCTCTCCCACGTCGACTACCGCACCGGTGAGCTGTGGGACCTGCCGGGCCTGACCGCCGCGGCGCACGCGGCGGGGGCGCTGGCCCTGTGGGACCTGTGCCACTCCGCCGGGGTGGTCGAGGTCGGCCTCGACGAGCACGGCGTCGACCTGGCCGTGGGCTGCGGCTACAAGTACCTCTCCGGCGGACCGGGAGCCCCGGCGTACCTCCACGTCGCCCGCGCCCTGCAGCCGCAGTTCGAGAACCCCCTCGCCGGCTGGCACGGCCACGCCGCGCCGTTCGCGATGGCGGACTCCTACGCGCCCGCGGAGGGCATCGCCCGCGCGCGCACCGGCACCCCGCCGGTGCTGTCCCTGCTCGCGCTGGAGGCGGCGCTGGGCGCCTACGACGGCGTGCCGGTGGCCGACGCCCGCGCCCGGTCGCTGTCGCTGACCGGCTTCGCGCTGGAGTGCCTCGACGCCCTCGTGCCCGAGGTCTCCCCCGCCACGCCGCGCGAGGGCGCCCGCCGCGGCTCGCAGCTCGCGCTGCGCCACCCCGAGGCCTACGGGGTGGTCCGGGCGCTCGTCGCCCGCGGCGTGGTCGGCGACTTCCGCGAGCCCGACGTCGTGCGCTGGGGCTTCGCGCCGCTGCACCTCACCCACGCGCAGGTGCTGGACGCCGTCCTGGCGCTGCGCGCGGTCCTCGACGCCGGCGAGCAGCGCGACCCCGCCCACGCGACGCGGAACCCGGTCACGTGAGCGACCACCACCCCGAGCGCCACCCCGACCTGCACGCCGACCCCGACGACGACCGGCACCGCGCGCTCGACGCCGCCGACCCGTGGGCGATGTCCCTCGTGGTGCGGGTCGAGCGCGCCGAGCCGCCGGCGCACACCGCGGTCCTGGCCGCCGCGGCGCGCGCGGTGGCGCTGCTGCTCACGGACCCCCGGGTCACCGAGCCGGACGGCGAGCTGCGCGCGGCGGTGCAGCGCTGGCGCGACGGGCGGATCCGGAAGATCGCCCGCCGCGCCCGGG
>NZ_JBZYWI010000205.1:0-4188 GCF_058932755.1 Quadrisphaera sp. DVD1 | reverse complement strand
AGCAGCGCGCCGAGGAACCGCTTCCGAGAGGCGCCCACGAGCACCGGCAGGCCGTCGGCCACCAGCGCCGGCAGCGCGGCCAGCAGCGCCCAGTCGTGCACGCCGTCCTTGGCGAAGCCCAGCCCGGGGTCGACGACGACGCGCTCGCGCGGGAGGCCGGCCTCCTGCGCCGCCGCGACGCGCTCGGCCAGCGCTGCGCGGACCTCCCCGACCACGTCGTCGTAGACCGCCAGCTCGCGCATCCGGTCGGCGTGCCCGCGCCAGTGCGAGAGCACGACCAGCGCGCCGGTGCCGGCCACGGCGGGCAGCAGGTCGGGGTCGGCCAGGCCGCCGCTGACGTCGTTGACGACGGCCGCGCCGGCCTCGACCGCGGCGAGCGCCACGCCCGCCCGCATCGTGTCGACGCTCACCACGGCGCCGGCGGCGGCCAGGCCCGCGACCACCGGCAGCACCCGGCGCAGCTCCTCGGCCTCGGCCACCCGCTGCGCGCCGGGCCGGGTGGACTCCCCGCCGACGTCGAGCAGGTCGGCGCCCTCGGCGAGCAGCGCCCGGCCGTGGGCCAGCGCGGCCTCCGGCTCGAGCCAGCGGCCGCCGTCGCTGAAGCTGTCGGGGGTGGTGTTGACCACGCCCACCACCCGGGTGCGGCCGGGCGCGAGCAGGGGCGCCACGGCCGTCACCGGAGGATGAGGCTGAGCGCCTCGGCCCGGGTCGCGGGCTCGCGCATGCCGCCGCGGACCGCCGAGGTGGTGGTGCGCGCGCCGGGGCGCTGCACCCCGCGCATCGACATGCACAGGTGCTCGCAGTCGAGGACGACCATCACCCCGCGCGGGTGCAGGTGCTCGACGAGGGCGTCGGCGACCTGGGTGGTCAGCCGCTCCTGCACCTGCGGGCGGCGGGCGAAGACGTCGACGAGGCGGGCCAGCTTGGACAGCCCGGTGATCCGGCCGTCCGCCGAGGGGATGTAGGCGACGTGCGCGACCCCGGTGAAGGGCAGCAGGTGGTGCTCGCAGACCGAGGAGACCGCGATGTCGCGCACGAGGACCATCTCGTCGTGGCCGAGGTCGAAGGAGGTGGCGAGCACCTCCTCGGGGCGCTGGCGCAGCCCCGCGAAGAGCTCCACCCCCGCCCGGGCGACCCGGTCGGGGGTGTCGCGCAGCCCCTCGCGGTCGGGGTCCTCCCCGATGGCCGCGAGGTACTCGCGCACCGCGGCGCGCACGCGCTCGGCGTCGTACGCGCCGGTCGGCGTCTCAGCCGCCGCCACCGGTCAGGCCTGGGCGCCGGGGTCGGCCTGGAAGGGCCGGGGCACCTCGACGACCGCGCCGCCCGCGGGGTTCTCCCCGCTGGCCGCTGCCGCCTCGTCCTGCGGGGCCATCCGGCTGCTGCCGTTGACGTGCCCGTTGGCCATCGCGGCGCGCTCGCCGGGCGTGAGGACCGGCGGGGCGTCGGAGACCAGGCGCCGCGCGCTGGAGAGCCAGACCGGCCGCAGGGGCCGCTTCTGCACCGGGGCGAAGACCTGGGCGAGCTGCTCGCGGTTGAGCGTCTCCTTCTCCAGGAGCTCGAGGACCAGGGCGTCGAGCACCGCGCGGTGCTCCACGAGGATCTCCCAGGCCTCGTCGTGCGCGGCCTCGATGAGCCGGCGCACCTCCTCGTCGACGATCTCGGCGACGCCCTCGGAGTAGTCGCGCTCGTGGCCGACGTCGCGGCCGAGGAAGACCTCGCCGCTGCCGGAGCCGAGCTTGATCGCGCCCACCCGCTCGCTCATGCCGTACTGGGTGACCATCTTGCGGGCCAGCCCGGTCGCCTTCTCGATGTCGTTGGAGGCGCCGGTCGTCGGGTCGTGGAAGACCAGCTCCTCGGCCACGCGGCCGCCGAGGGCGTACGCGAGCTGGTCGAGGATCTCGTTGCGGGTGGTCGAGTACTTGTCGTCCACCGGCATGACCATCGTGTAGCCCAGCGCGCGCCCGCGCGGGAGGATCGTCACCTTGGTCACCGGGTCGGTGTGCCGCAGCGCCGCGGCCACCAGGGCGTGCCCGCCCTCGTGGTACGCGGTGATCTTCTTCTCCTTGTCGCTCATCAGCCGGGTCCGCTTCTGCGGGCCGGCGATGACGCGGTCGATCGCCTCGTCGAGCGTGGCGTCGGTGATGGTCGTGCCGCCGGTGCGCGCGGTGAGCAGCGCCGCCTCGTTGAGCACGTTCGCCAGGTCGGCGCCGCTGAAGCCGGGCGTGCGCCGGGCGACGGCCATGAGGTCGACCTCGGGCGCCATCGGCTTGCCCTTGGCGTGCACGCGCAGGATCTGCTCGCGCCCGACCATGTCGGGGGCCTCGACGGCGATCTGGCGGTCGAAGCGGCCCGGGCGCAGCAGCGCCGGGTCGAGGATGTCGGGGCGGTTGGTGGCGGCGATGAGGATGACGTTCGTCTTGACGTCGAAGCCGTCCATCTCCACGAGCAGCTGGTTCAGCGTCTGCTCGCGCTCGTCGTGCCCGCCGCCCATGCCGGCGCCGCGGTGGCGGCCGACGGCGTCGATCTCGTCGACGAAGATGATCGCGGGGGCGTTGTTCTTGGCCTGCTCGAACAGGTCGCGCACGCGCGAGGCGCCCACGCCGACGAACATCTCGACGAAGTCGGAGCCGGAGATCGAGTAGAACGGCACGCCCGCCTCGCCGGCCACCGCGCGGGCGAGCAGGGTCTTGCCCGTGCCCGGCTGGCCGTAGAGCAGCACGCCCTTGGGGATCTTCGCGCCGACCGCCTGGAACTTGGCCGGCTCGGCGAGGAAGTCCTTGATCTCCTCCAGCTCCTCCACGGCCTCCTGGGCGCCGGCCACGTCGGCGAAGGTGACCTTGGGGGCCTCCTTGCTGACGAGCTTCGCCTTGGACTTGCCGAACTGCATGACGCGGTTGCCGCCGCCCTGCATGTTCGCGAAGAAGAAGTAGAAGAGGACGAGGATCAGCAGCACCGGCAGCAGGGTGAGCAGCAGGCTGCCGAGGAAGGAGCCCTGCGGGACCTCGTCGGTCCAGCCGTCCTCCGGCGCGGCGTCGGAGACGGCCGCAGCGACCTCCTCGCCGCGCGGGGCGACGTAGTAGAACTGGACGTCGGTGCCGTAGTCCTCGCCGTCGACCACGTAGGGGTCTTCCAGGGTGAGGTCGACGCGCTGGTCGCCGTCGACGACGCGGGCCTGCGTGGCCCGCCCGTCGGCGAGCAGCTCGAGGCCGTCCTGGGTGTCGATCGTGGAGGTGCGGCCGCCGCCGAGGAGCTGGCTGGCGAGCAGCAGCCCGAGCAGCGCGACGACGATCCACACCGTCGGGCCGCGGAAGATGCGCCTGGGGTTCATGGGGTGGTGGGCGGTGAGCCCGGTCCCTCCTGCTCGCGAAGTCGGCGCCGACCGTACACCGGCGGGCCGAGAGTCCCCGCGCCGCGGCGGGTCCTCACTGGTCCAACGGACGAGCCGCCCGTCGCTGTTCCACCCGTTCGCTGCGGGCGATCACCCGGCGTAGACGTGCGGCGCCAGCGTGCCCACGAACGGCAGGTTGCGGTAGCGCTCGGCGTAGTCCAGCCCGTAGCCCACCACGAAGGCGTTGGGGATGTCGAAGCCGACGTAGCGGGTCTCGACCTCGACCTTGGCGGCGTCGGGCTTGCGCAGCAGCGTCAGCACCTCCACGGACGCGGCGCCGCGCGAGCGCAGGTTCGCCACGAGCCAGGACAGCGTGAGCCCCGAGTCGATGATGTCCTCGACGATGAGCACGTCGCGCCCGGTGACGTCGCGGTCGAGGTCCTTGAGGATGCGGACCACCCCGGAGGACTTGGTGCCCGACCCGTAGCTGGAGACCGCCATCCAGTCCATCTCGGCGCTGGAGTGCAGGGCGCGGCAGAAGTCGGCCATGACCATCACGGCGCCCTTGAGCACGCCGACCAGGAGCACGTCGCGCCCGGCGTAGTCGCGGTCGACCTCGGCGGCCATCTCGGCCAGCCGGCGCGCGATGTCCTCAGCGGGGACGAGCACCTCGGCGAGGTCCTGGCCCATGTCCTCGGCGTCCACCGCGCGTCTCCTCACCGGGTCGGAACTGCTCGGCGCTCGCTGCCCGCCGGCCCGTCGGGGTCGCGGGCGAGCGCCAGCCTGCCACAGGCCCGCTGGGCGCGGACGCCGGCGGGCAGGTCCACCGGTCCCTGGCCCCGCCAGGAGGTGACGAGGGC
>NZ_JBZYWI010000204.1:0-4197 GCF_058932755.1 Quadrisphaera sp. DVD1 | reverse complement strand
CACCGCGGCCCTGCTGGGCGCCGCGCAGGGCCGGCGCGCGGCCTCCTGAGCCGCCCTCAGGCGACGGCGGGGACCGGCATGCTCTCGCGGGTGACGACGGCGCCGAGCCCGTCCAGCTTGTCCTGGAAGTGCTCGTAGCCGCGGTCGATGAGGTCGATGCCGTGCACGCGGGAGGTGCCCTCGGCGGCCAGGGCCGCGATGAGGTGGCTGAAGCCGCCGCGCAGGTCCGGGACCTCGATCTCCGCCCCGCGCAGGCGGGTCGGGCCGCTGATCACCGCGGAGTGCTTGAAGTCCTGGGCGCCGAAGCGGCACGGGGTGGACCCCAGGCACTCGCGGTAGACCTGGATGGTGGCGCCCATCCGCACGAGGGCGTCGGTGAAGCCCATCCGGTTCTCGTAGACCGTCTCGTGGACGATCGAGAGCCCCTGCGCCTGGGTCAGCGCCACGACGAGCGGCTGCTGCCAGTCGGTCATGAAGCCGGGGTGGACGTCGGTCTCCAGCGCGATCGAGCGCAGCGGGCCGCCCGGGTGGGTGAAGCGGATCCCGTGGTCGTCGACGGTGAAGGCGCCGCCGATCTTCCGGAAGACGTTGAGGAACGTCATCATGTCGGGCTGGCGGGCGCCCTCGACGTAGACGTCGCCGCCGGTGGCCAGCGCGGCCGCGGCCCACGAGGCGGCCTCGATCCGGTCCGGCAGCGCTCGGTGGTCGTAGCCGGTGAGGGCGTCGACGCCCTCGACCCGGATGACCCGGTCGGTGTCGACGCTGATGATCGCGCCCATCTTCTGCAGGACCGCGATGAGGTCCGCGATCTCCGGCTCGATGGCCGCGTTGCGCAGCTCCGTGACGCCCTCGGCGCGCACCGCGGTCAGCAGCACCTGCTCGGTGGTCCCGACGCTGGGGTACGGCAGCTCCAGGCGGGTGCCGCGCAGGCGCCGCGGCGCCGAGATCGCGATGCCGCTGGGCAGCTTCTCCACCACCGCGCCGAACTGGCGCAGCACGTCCAGGTGGTAGTTGATCGGCCGGTCGCCGATCCGGCAGCCGCCGAGGTCGGGGATGAACGCGCTGCCGAGGCGGTGCACCAGCGGCCCGCAGAAGAGCACGGGGATCCGGCTCGCGCCGGCGTGCGCGTCGATGTCGGCGACGTTGGCCACCTCGACGTTGCTGGGGTCGAGCACCAGCTCGCCGTCCTCGGCGCCCTCGCTGACGTCGACCCCGTGCAGCTCCAGCAGCCCCCGCACCACGCCGACGTCCCGGATGGCGGGGACGTTGCGCAGGCGGCTGGTGGTCTCGCCCAGCAGCGAGGCCACCATGGCCTTGGAGACGAAGTTCTTCGCCCCGCGCACGGTGACGGAGCCCCTCAGCGGGACGCCGCCCGAGACGGTCAGAGTGCTGCTCATGGATCCCCTCGCGCTGCTCCGGCTCGGGCGGCCGGACGAGGGCCCAGTGTGCACCAGTTCGCCCGGGTGCGCGCCGCCCCCCGTCACCCGACGTGCGCCCGTGGTGGCGCTCAGCGAACGGGCAGCGTGACCGGCTTCCAGCTCGGGCGGGCCGCCTCGAAGGCGTCGATCTCGGCCTCGGAGCGCAGGGTCAGGCCGATGTCGTCCAGGCCCTCCATGAGCCGCCAGCGGGTGTAGTCGTCCACGGCGAACGGCGCGGTGAAGCCGCCGCAGGTCACCGTGCGCTCGACCAGGTCCACGGTCACCTGCGCACCCGGCTCGTCCTCGAGCAGCGCCCACAGCCGCTCGACGTCGTCCTGGGAGACCTGCCCGGCGACGAGGCCCTGCTTGCCGGAGTTGCCGCGGAAGATGTCGGCGAAGCGCGGGGCCAGGACCACCCGGAAGCCGTAGTCCTTCAGCGCCCACACCGCGTGCTCGCGCGAGGAGCCGGTGCCGAAGTCGGGGCCGGCGACGAGCACGCTGGCGCCGGCGTAGCCGGGCTGGTTGAGCACGAAGGCGGGGTCGCTGCGCCAGGCGGCGAAGAGGCCGTCCTCGAAGCCGGTGCGCGAGACCCGCTTGAGGTAGACGGCGGGGATGATCTGGTCGGTGTCGACGTTGCTGCGGCGCAGCGGGACGCCGACCCCGGTGTGGGTGGTGAACGGCTCCATGGCGATCTCCTCGTGACCGGTGCGTCAGGCCAGCGCGGGCGCGGCGGCGGGGGCGGGGGCGTCGAGGTCGGCGGGCGAGCTGAGCGTGCCGCGCACGGCCGTGGCCGCGGCCACCTGGACGCTGGACAGGTGCGTGCGCCCGCCCTTGCCCTGGCGGCCCTCGAAGTTGCGGTTGGACGTCGAGACCGCCCGCTCCCCCGGGGCCAGCTGGTCGGGGTTCATGCCCAGGCACATCGAGCACCCGGCGTTGCGCCACTCGGCGCCGACCTCGGTGAAGACCTTGTCGAGCCCCTCGGCCTCGGCCTGCAGCCGCACCCGGGCCGAGCCCGGGACGACGAGCACCCGGACGCCGTCGGCGACCTTCCGGCCGCGCAGCACCTCGGCGGCGGTGCGCAGGTCCTCGATCCGGCCGTTGGTGCACGACCCGATGAAGACGGTGTCGACGGCGACCTCGCGCAGCGGGGTGCCCGGCGCGAGGTCCATGTACGCCAGGGCCCGCTCGGCGGCGTGCCGCGCGTCGGGGTCGGCGAAGGACGCCGGGTCCGGCACCGCGCCGGACAGCGGCACCCCCTGGCCCGGGTTGGTGCCCCAGGTGACGAAGGGCTCGAGGTCGGCGGCCTGGAGGACGACCTCGGCGTCGAAGACGGCGTCGTCGTCGGTGTGCAGGGTGCTCCACCACTCCACCGCGGCGTCCCAGTCGGCGCCGGCGGGGGCGTGCGGGCGCCCCGCCAGGTAGTCGAACGTGGTCTGGTCGGGCGCGATCATGCCCGCGCGGGCGCCGGCCTCGATCGACATGTTGCAGATGGTCATCCGGGCCTCCATCGACAGCGCCCGGATGGCCTCGCCGCGGTACTCCAGGACGTAGCCCTGGCCGCCGCCGGTGCCGATCTTCGCGATGACGGCGAGGATGACGTCCTTGGCCGTGGTGCCGACCGGCAGCTGCCCCTCGACCGTGATCGCCATCGTCTTGAACGGCGCCAGCGGCAGGGTCTGGGTGGCCAGCACGTGCTCGACCTCGGACGTGCCGATCCCGAAGGCCAGCGCGCCGAACGCCCCGTGGGTGGAGGTGTGGGAGTCGCCGCACACCACGGTCGTGCCCGGCTGGGTCAGGCCCAGCTGCGGGCCGACCACGTGGACGATGCCCTGCTCGGCGTCGCCCAGGCTGTGCAGCCGCACCCCGAACTCGGCGCAGTTGCGGCGCAGCGTGTCGACCTGGGTGCGGCTCGTGAGGTCGGCGATGGGCTGGTCGATCGCCTGGGTGGGGACGTTGTGGTCCTCGGTGGCGATGGTCAGGTCCGGCCGGCGCACCGGGCGCCCCGCCTGGCGCAGGCCGTCGAAGGCCTGCGGGCTGGTCACCTCGTGGACGAGGTGGAGGTCGATGTAGAGCAGGTCCGGCTCACCCGTCCCGCCCCGGCGCACCACGTGCGCGTCCCAGACCTTCTCCGCCAGCGTGCGCCCCACGGTCGTCTCCCTCGATGCTCGCCCTCGTCCGGCCCCGCGCACTTGATTTCTCAACATGCGAGACGCCAGTATCGCTCCATGGACAACTCTAGCGGAGTCGGCGTGCTGGACAAGGCCGTCTCGGTGCTCTCCTGCCTCGAGGCCGGCCCCGCCACCCTCGCGCAGCTGGTGAGCGCGACGGGCCTGTCGCGGCCGACCGCCCACCGCCTGGCCGTGGCGCTGGAGCACCACCGCCTGCTCGACCGCGACCTGCAGGGTCGCTTCGTCCTCGGCGCCCGCCTGGCCGAGCTCGCCTCCGCCGCCGGGGAGGACCGCCTGCTGGCCGCCGCCGGCCCCGTCCTGACGACGGTCCGCGACGCCACCGGGGAGAGCGCGCAGCTCTACCGCCGCCAGGGCGACTCGCGGATCTGCGTCGCCGCGGCCGACCGGCCCGGCATGGGCCTGCGCGACTCCGTGCCGGTGGGCGCCTCGATGACCATGCTCGCCGGCTCCGCGGCCCAGGTGCTGCTGGCCTGGGAGGACCCCGACCGCCTGCACCGCGGCCTCAGCGGCGCGTCCTTCACCGCCGCCGCGCTGGCGGCCGTGCGCCGGCGCGGGTGGGCCCAGAGCGTGGGCGAGCGCGAGGAGGGCGT
>NZ_JBZYWI010000203.1:0-4201 GCF_058932755.1 Quadrisphaera sp. DVD1 | reverse complement strand
GCTGGCCGCCGCGCCGCAGCCGGTCGCCGCTCCGGCGCCCGCCCAGGACGAGTCGGTGCGCCTGCGCGGCCCGGCCGCCCGGGTGGTGGCGAACATGGAGGCCAGCCTCGCGGTCCCCACCGCCACGAGCGTGCGCGCCGTCCCGGCGAAGCTCCTGGTCGACAACCGCATCGTCATCAACAACCACCTCAAGCGCGCCCGCGGCGGCAAGGTCTCCTTCACCCACCTCATCGGCTTCGCGGTGGTCGAGGCCCTGCGCGACATGCCCGAGATGAACTGGGCGTACACCGAGGTCGACGGCAAGCCCGGCGTGCTGCGCCCCGCGCACGTCAACTTCGGCCTGGCGATCGACCTGCCGGCCAAGGACGGCGGCCGCCAGCTCCTCGTGCCGAGCATCAAGGGCGCCGAGGAGATGGACTTCGCCCACTTCTGGGCCGCCTACGAGGACGTCGTCCGCCGGGCGCGGGCGGGCAAGCTCGAGGTCTCCGACTTCACCGGGACGACGATCAGCCTGACCAACCCGGGCACGATCGGCACCGTGCACTCGGTGCCGCGCCTGGTCGCCGGCCAGGGCACGATCATCGGCGTCGGCGCGATGGACTACCCCGCCGAGTACCAGGGGGCCTCGGCCGAGACCCTGGCGCGCCTGGCGGTCAGCAAGGTCATGACGCTGACCTCCACCTACGACCACCGGATCATCCAGGGCGCGCAGTCCGGGGAGTTCCTGCGGCAGGTGCACAACAAGCTCCTGGGCACCGACGGGTTCTACGACCGGGTCTTCGCCGCCCTGCGCATCCCCTACGAGCCGGTGCGCTGGGTGCAGGACATCTCCGTCTCCCACGACGACGAGATCTCCAAGACCGCGCGGGTGGTCGAGCTCATCCACGCCTACCGGGTGCGCGGGCACCTCATGGCCGACACCGACCCGCTGGAGTACCGCCAGCGCCGCCACCCCGACCTCGACGTCCAGACCCACGGCCTGACCCTGTGGGACCTCGACCGCGAGTTCCCCACCGGGGGCTTCGGCGGCCGCTCGATGATGCGGCTGCGCGACATCCTCGGCGTGCTGCGCGACTCCTACTGCCGCACCGTCGGCATCGAGTACATGCACATCCAGGACCCGACCCAGCGGCGCTGGATCCAGGAGCGCGTGGAGCGTCCCTACACGCCGCTCAGCCGCGAGGCGCACCTGCGCGTGCTGCGCCGGCTCAACGCCGCCGAGGCCTTCGAGACGTTCCTGCAGACCAAGTACGTCGGGCAGAAGCGCTTCAGCCTCGAGGGCGGGGAGAGCGTCATCCCCCTGCTCGACGCCCTGCTCTACGACGCCGCCCACGCCGGGCTGGCCGAGGTGGCCGTCGGGATGGCCCACCGCGGCCGCCTCAACGTCCTGGCCAACATCGCGGGCAAGAGCTACGGGCAGATCTTCCGCGAGTTCGAGGGCAGCCAGGACCCCAAGAGCGTCCAGGGCTCGGGCGACGTGAAGTACCACCTGGGCACCGAGGGCACCTACACCGCCGAGGACGGCGCCAGCACCCGCGTCTACCTCGCCGCCAACCCCTCCCACCTGGAGGCGGTGGACCCGGTGCTCGAGGGCGTCGTGCGCGCCAAGCAGGACCGGATCAACCTCGGCGGCTCCAGCTTCCCGGTGCTGCCCGTGCTGCTGCACGGCGACGCCGCCTTCGCGGGCCAGGGCGTGGTCGCCGAGACCCTCAACCTGTCCCAGCTGCGCGGCTACCGCACCGGCGGCACGGTGCACGTGGTCATCAACAACCAGGTCGGGTTCACGACGGCGCCGGCCTCCAGCCGCTCGTCGTTCTACTCCACCGACGTGGCCCGGATGATCCAGGCGCCGATCTTCCACGTGAACGGCGACGACCCCGAGGCCTGCGTGCGCGTGGCGAAGCTCGCCTTCGAGTTCCGCCAGGAGTTCGCCAAGGACGTCGTCATCGACCTGGTCTGCTACCGCCGCCGCGGCCACAACGAGGGCGACGACCCGTCGATGACGCAGCCGCTGATGTACAACCTCATCGAGGCCAAGCGCAGCGTCCGCAAGCTCTACACCGAGGCGCTCATCGGCCGGGGCGACATCACCGGCGAGGAGGCCGAGGCGGTCCTGGAGGACTACCGCCAGCAGCTCGAGCGCGTCTTCGCCGAGACCCGCGACACCGGTCGCGAGGCCTCCGGGCAGGACGGCTCGGCCACCACGGCCGGGCTCGACCGGCCGGCGTCCCAGCGCGACGACTCCGTGGCCGACCCGGTGGAGACCGCGGTCAGCGCCGAGGTGGTCCGCCGGATCGGGGACGCGCACGTGTCCCCGCCCGAGGGCTTCACGGTGCACCCGAAGCTGCGCCCGCTGCTGGAGCGCCGCGCGGCGATGTCCCGCGAGGGCGGCGTCGACTGGGCCTACGGCGAGCTGCTGGCGATGGGCTCGCTGCTCATGGAGGGCACCCCGGTGCGCTTCTCGGGGCAGGACACCCGCCGCGGGACGTTCGTCCAGCGCCACGCCGTCCTCACCGACCGGGTGACCGGCGAGGAGTGGACGCCGCTGCTGTACCTCAAGCCTGACCAGGCGCGCTTCTGGATCTACGACTCGCTGCTCAGCGAGTTCGCCGCGATGGGCTTCGAGTACGGCTACAGCGTCGAGCGGCCCGACGCGCTCGTGCTGTGGGAGGCCCAGTTCGGCGACTTCGCCCCCGGCGCCCAGACGATCATCGACGAGTTCATCGCCTCCTCCGAGCAGAAGTGGGCGCAGCGCTCCTCGGTCGTCCTGCTGCTGCCCCACGGCTACGAGGGGCAGGGCCCGGACCACTCCTCGGCGCGCATCGAGCGCTTCCTGCAGCTGTGCGCGGAGGAGAACATGACGGTGGCGATGCCGTCGACGCCGGCGTCGTACTTCCACCTGCTGCGCCGCCAGGCGTACGCCCGGCCGCGCAGGCCGCTGGTGGTCTTCACGCCCAAGTCGATGCTGCGCCTCAAGTCGGCGACCTCGCCGATCGGCGACCTGACCAGCGGCGGCTTCCGGCCCGTCCTGCAGGACCCTGCCGCCGGCGACGGTCGCCTCGACCCGGCGGGCGTCGACCGGGTGCTGCTCTGCTCGGGCAAGGTCTCCTACGACCTCATGGCCGGGCGCGAGGCGGCCGGTGACACGCGCACCGCGATCGTGCGCCTGGAGCAGCTCTACCCCCTGGACCGCGCGGGGCTGCTCGAGGCGCTGGGGCGCTACCCGGCCAGCGCAGAGCTCGTGTGGGTGCAGGAGGAGCCGGCCAACCAGGGCGCGTGGCCCTTCCTGGGCTACGAGTTCCTCGAGCTCGCCGAGCAGCTCGGCGGACGCCGGGTGCGCCGGGTCTCCCGCTCCGCCTCCGCCTCCCCCGCGGCCGGCTCTGCCAAGGCCCACCAGGCCGAGCAGCAGCAGCTGGTGCAGCAGGCCCTGGCCCGGTGAGCCGCCGCCCGATCAGGGTCTGCGTCGTCGGCGACGACCTGGTGGCCGGGGTGGGAGACCCCCGGGCGCTGGGCTGGGTCGGCCGCGTGGCCGCCCGCACGCGCACCGAGGACGGCGCCCCCGCGGCGTCCGTGCTGCCCATCGGCGTGCCCGGGGAGAGCACGACGGCGCTGCGCGACCGCTGGGACGAGGAGGTGGCCCGCCGCCTCAGCGGCGAGGACGACCGGCTCGTCGTGGGGCTGGGGGCCGCCGACGCGGTCGCCGGGTCGTCGCTGGCCCGCAGCCGGCTCAACCTCGCCGACATCCTCGACGCCGCCTCGACGCAGCAGATGTCGAGCTTCGTCGTGGGGCCCCCGCCGCCGCTGGACCCGGCCCTGCACCGCCCGGTCGAGGACCTGTCCGGCGGCTGGGCCGACGTGGCCAGCCGCCGCGGCATCCCGTACGTGGACTGCTTCACCCCGCTCGTCTCCCACGAGCAGTGGCACGCCGACCTCGCGGCCGGGGACGGCGTGCACCCGGGGCAGGTCGGCTACGGCCTCATCGCGTGGCTCGTCCTGCACGGCGGCTGGCACGCCTGGCTGGGGCTCCCGGCGACCCTCTGAGCCGGGTCGCCGGCGCCCTCACCGGCCCTCAGCAGGCGCCCCCGCCGCCGTCACCACCGACGCAGCCGCCTCCGTCACCACCGCCGAAGCCGGAGCCTGCCGCGCCGGTGGCGTGGGCCACGTCGGCGCCGGCCAGCCACTGCCCCGGTGCTCCCGGCGC
>NZ_JBZYWI010000202.1:0-4245 GCF_058932755.1 Quadrisphaera sp. DVD1 | reverse complement strand
CCAGCGCGCCGTCCTCGTCGCCCGCGGCGACGAGGTCGGCGACCCGGGCGACCGCCCCGGCGTCCTGGGGCCGGTCCAGCGGGTCCTTGGCCAGGCAGGCGGCCACCAGGGCGCGGGCCGCGGCGGGCACGGTCTCGGGCAGCGGCGGGGGCGGGTCGTTGACCTGGGCCAGCGCGATCGCGACCTGGGAGTCGCCGGTGAACGGACGCCGGCCGGCCAGCAGCTCGTGCGTGACGATCCCCAGGGCGTAGACGTCCGCGGCGGCGGTGATGTCCCGGCGTCCGGTGGCCTGCTCGGGGGAGAGGTAGGCGGCCGTGCCCATCACCTGGCCGGTGGCGGTCAGCGGCGCCTCCGCGACGGCCCGGGCGATCCCGAAGTCGGTGACCTTGACGTTCAGGTCGGGGGTGACGAGGAGGTTGCCCGGCTTGACGTCGCGGTGCACCAGGCCCGCGGCGTGGGCGGCCGCCAGCCCCTCGGCGGCGCGCGCCACGAGGGCCATGGCCCGCCGGGGCTCGAGCGCCCCCTCGCGGGCCAGCAGGTCCGACAGCGGCTCGCCCGGGACCAGCTCCATGACCAGCCACGCCGTGCCGTCGGACTCGCCGTAGTCGTACGTGGTGGCGATCGAGGGGTGCGCCAGGCGGGCGCTGTGGCGGGCCTCGGTGCGGAAGCGCTCGAGGAACCCGGGGTCGGCGGCCAGCTCCGCGCGGAGCAGCTTGACCGCCACGGTGCGGCCCAGGACCTCGTCCTCGGCGCGCCAGACCTCGCCCATGCCGCCGGCGGCCACGGGCGAGGTCAGCCGGTAGCGGCCCCCCACCAGCGCCCCCGCCTCAGCCCTCACCGCGCATCCCCCCGTCCGTGCCAACCCCCGTCACAGCCCCCGCGCCTCATCCGGCCAGCGCCGCCTGGATGACCTCGCGGGCGATCGGCGCGGCGGTGCGGCCCCCGGACGCCTGGTCCCCGGCCGAGCCGCCCTCCTCGACCACGACCGCGACGGCGACCTGCGGGTCGTCCGCCGGGGCGAACGCGGTGAACCACGCGTGCGGAGACCGCTCGGGGTCGTGCTGGGCGGTGCCGGTCTTGCCGGCCACCGCGACGCCGCTGATCTGCGCGGCGGTGCCGGTGCCCCGCTCCACCACGGCCTCCATCATCGTCGTCAGGGCCGCCGCGGTCTCGGGGGAGACCGCGCGCCCCAGCTCGGTGGGCTCCGGCCGCTCGATCACCTCGAGGTCCTCGCCGCGCACGGTGCGCACGAGGTTGGGCTGCATCACCACGCCGTCGTTGGCCACGCCCGCGGCCACCATGGCCACCTGCAGCGGGGTGACCCGCACGTCGTACTGGCCGATGCCCGCCTGGGCCAGCTGCGGCGGCGAGAGCTCCTCGGGCACGCTGCTCGGGGTGACCCCCAGCGGGATGTCGAGGTCCGCGCCGAAGCCGAAGGCCGCCGCCTGCTCGCGCAGCGCGTCGCCGCCCAGCTCCATGCCCAGCCACCCGAACGCGGTGTTGCACGAGATGCGCAGCGCGTCGGTGAGGGTCACCTGGTCGTCGGTGCCGCAGGCCCGGCCGTTGCTGTTGGGCAGCGTGGTCTCGGTCTGCGGGAGGTCGAGCTCCGCGGGACCGGGCACGAGCGTGTCGGGGGTGAACTTCCCGGACTCCAGCGCCGCCGCGGCCGTCACGATCTTGAACACCGAGCCCGGCGGGTACAGGTCGCCGGCGATCGCCCGGTTCACGAGCGGGTCGTCCTCGTCGGCCAGCAGCGCCTGCCGGGCCGCGGACGCCGCGTCGCGGTCGTGGGTGGCCAGCTCGTTCGGGTCGTAGCTGGGCGAGGAGACCATCGCCAGGACGTCGCCGGTGCGCGGGTCGAGCGCCACGACCGCTCCCCGCTGGTCGCCCAGCGCCTCCGCAGCGGCCTGCTGCACGGCGGCGTCCAGCGTCGTCTCGACCACGGCACCGGCCGGCTCGCGGCCGGTGAGCAGGTCCGACAGCCGCCGGTAGAACAGCTGGTCGGAGCTGCCCGAGAGCAGGTCGTTCAGCGAGGCCTCCAGCCCGGTCGGCTGCGAGACCACCGAGTAGGCGCCGGTGACGTGGGCGTACAGCGGGCCGTCGACGTAGGAGCGCTGGTAGCGGTAGGGGTCGTCGACCGGCGAGGAGCTCGCCACGGCCTCGCCGGAGACGAGGATCGGGCCGCGCTCGCGGCCCAGCTCGGCGTAGAGCGTGCGCGAGTTGCGCCCGTCGGCCCGCAGCCGCCCGGCGTCGATCGACTGGACCCACGTCGCCGCGGTCATGAGCACGAGGAACAGGGCCATGACCAGCACCGACAGCCGCCGCAGGGGGGCGTTCACAGGCGCACCACCTGCGTGGCGGAGGCGTCCTGCGCGGAGGGCGCCACCGGGGTCCCCGAGGTCTCGGCGACCGGGGCCGGACGCCGGGCGGCGTCGGAGGTGCGCAGCAGCAGACCGATGATCATCCAGTTCGAGACGAGGGACGAGCCGCCGTAGGCCAGCAGCGGCATGGTGAGGCCGGTCAGCGGGATCACCCGCAGCACGCCGCCGGCGACGACGAAGCACTGCAGGGCGACGGCGAAGGCCAGGCCGCCGGCGAGGAGCTTGCCGAACCCGTCGCGCACGCCGATCGCGGTGCGCAGGCCGCGCTCGACGAGCACCAGGTACAGCACGAGGACCGCGAACACCCCGACCAGGCCGAGCTCCTCGCCCAGCGCGGCGAGGATGAAGTCGCTCTCGGCGAAGGGGACCGTCTGCGGCCGGCCCTGCCCGAGACCGGTGCCCACCAGGCCGCCGTCGGCCATCCCGAACAGGCCCTGCACGAGCTGGTAGCTGCTCCCGAAGTCCGCGTTGTAGACCTCGTCCGAGAAGGGGTCCAGCCACGCGGACACGCGGCCCTGGACGTGGCTGAACAGGCTCCAGGCGAGGACGGCCCCGCCGACGAAGAGGGTCAGGCCCAGGGCGATCCAGCTCACCCGCTGGGTGGCGACGTAGAGCATGCCGACGAAGAGGCCGAAGAACAGCAGGGAGGTGCCGAGGTCGCGCTCGAGGACGAGCACCCCGAGGCTGGCCAGCCACGCCACGAGGATCGGCCCCAGGTCGCGGGGGCGGGGGAGCTGCAGGCCCAGCACCTTCGGGCCCACGAGCGAGAGGGTGTCGCGCGCGGTCACGAGGTAGCCGGCGAAGAAGACGGTCAGGACGATCTTGGCCAGCTCGCCGGGCTGGAAGGACAGGGGCCCGAGCTGGATCCAGATCTGGGCGCCGTTGATCCGGGTGCCGAGGACCGGCACCAGGGGCAGCAGCAGGAGCAGCAGGCCGACGACCATCGCGGTGAAGGTGTAGCGGCGCAGCACCCGGTGGTCGCGCAGCAGCGCGACGACCACGGCGGCCAGCACCACCCCGACCGCCGTCCACAGCAGCTGCCGGGGGGCGAAGGAGGAGTCGCGGGCCACGTCGAGCCGGTGGATCATCGCCAGGCCCAGGCCGTTGAGCACGGTCGCCACCGGCAGCAGCAGGGGGTCGGCGTAGGGCGCGCGCCAGCGGACCACCAGGTGCAGGGCCCCCGTCAGCGCCGCCAGCCCGCCCCCGTAGCCCAGGAGCCCCGGCGGCCAGGAGCCGTCGACGGCCACGCCGACCATGCCGTAGGCGCCCATCGCGATGACCAGGGCGACGGCGAGCAGCAGCAGCTCGACCCCGCGCCGGCTGCGCGGCGCGTGGGCGGTGACCAGCGACATCAGGACGCCGCCGCAGCCGGTGCCGGGAACGTCGTCGGCGAGGCGGCCGGCGCCGGAGGGGAGCCGGGGGTGGGCAGCGCCTCGCCCGGCTGCGTCGGGGTCGGCTCCGGGGCGGGGGTCGCCCCGCCGCCCTCGGTGCCCGCCTCGGCGCCGCCCTCGGTGGTGCGGACCTCCGCCCGCAGCTCGGTGACGATCCGCCGCGCGTCGGTGAGGTCCGAGGCGCTGATGCTGGACTCCACGCGCGCGCGGTAGACGGCGGGGAGGTCGGCCACCGCGACGTCCTCGTGGCGCACCACCGAGGACAGGTCCAGCGGGCCGACGTCCTGGGAGAGGCCGCGGAAGATGGTCACCCGGCCGCCGTCGGCGCCCACGTAGTACTGGCGCGACAGCCAGGCCGACCCGGCCCACAGGCCGCCGGCGAGCACGACGAGGACGACGGCCCCGACCACGGCGCCGCGCAGCCAGCGCCGGCGCGAGCGGGTGCTGCTGCTGCCCGACCCCGCGGCGCCCTC
>NZ_JBZYWI010000201.1:0-4360 GCF_058932755.1 Quadrisphaera sp. DVD1 | reverse complement strand
CTGCGCGCCGACGGGGCGGCGCCGCCGGTGCTCGGCGCCAGCGCCCTGCGCGGTGCGCAGGACGACGGGGCGGCCGCGGAGAGCGCGTCGGCCGAGCTCCTCGACCGCGTCGCGCGCGTGGTCGTCCCCGGGAGCGGCGCCGGGTCGCTGGTGGCGGAGCCGGTCGACGGCGCCGCGCCCGACGTGGCCGGCACGAGCTCGGCCGTGGCCGGCACCGGCGACCTGCGCGGGCTGTCCGCCGCCGCCTGCGTGGCCCCGGCCGACCAGCTGTGGCTGGTCGGGGGCACCACCGGTGCCGGCCGCTCGGTGCGCCTGGTGCTGGCCAACCCCGGCGCCACGGCGGTCACCGTCGACGCGCGCGTGCTCACCCCCGGCGGCGCCGAGCAGCCGAGCGGCCTCAGCGGCCTCTCCCTGGCGCCCGGCGAGCAGCGGGCGGTGCTGCTGGAGGGCGTCGTGGGCGCCTCCGGCCCCCTCGCCGTGCACGTCACCTCCCGCGGCGGCTCGGTCGCCGGCTGGCTGCAGGAGCAGGTGCTGCGCGGGCTGGTGCCCGGTGGCACCGACCTCGTCGTCCCCGGCGCCGAGCCGGCGCAGCACCTGCTCGTGACCGGTGTCGGCGTCCCCGCGCAGGGCGCGGCGCCGGTGCTGCGGCTGGCCGCGCCCGGCGACGAGCCGGTCATCGCCCGCTTCGCGGTGCTCGGCGCCGACGGCGCCGCCGTGCTGGACGGCGTCCCGGCCGCGGTGAGCGTGCCGCCCGGCGCGGTCGTCGACGTGCCGCTGACCGGTGCCGCCCCCGGCGAGGTCGGCCTCGTCGTGGACGCCGACGGCCCGGTGCTCGCCGCGGCCGTGACCGACACCGCGGCGCCCGACGGCGGGGCGGGGGACCTGGCCTGGTCGGCCGCCGCGCCGGCGCTGGAGGCCCCCGCGCTCGTGGCGCTGCCCGCCGACGCGGGGGACACCCCGCTGCCGCGCGCCCGCCTGGTGGTCAGCGCCCCGCCGGCCACCGCGGGGTCGGCCGGCGAGGAGACGGCCGTGGAGGTGGCGGTGCTCGCCGCCGACGGCAGCGCCTCGCCGAGCCGCCGCCTCGTCGTCCCGGCCGGCACCACCGCGGGCGCGGACGTCGCCGACCTCGCCGGCGAGGCCCGCGGGCCGCTGCTGGGGCTCGTGGTCACGCCGGTCAGCGGGCCGCCGGCCGCCGTCGCCGTGCGCCTCGGCCTGCCCACCGCCGTGGCCGGGGGCGCGGGCGGAGACCTGGCCGCGGTGCTGCCCGTGTCACCGTCGCCCGAGGGCGCGGGCGCCGTGCGGGTCGGCCTGCTCGGCGCCCTCTGACAGCGGCCCTCCGGCCCCGGCCCTGCGACCTCAGTCGTCGGAGCCGCGGTAGTGCGGGTCCACCTGCTCGGGCTCGACGCCCAGGGCGGAGGCGACCTGCTCGACGACGACCTCGTGGACGAGCGCGGCGAGGTCGGCCTCGTCGGCCCCGCGGGTCTCCAGCGGTCGCCGGTAGAGGACGACGCGGGCCTGGCGGCCCCGCGCCGCGGGGAAGAACCGGCCCAGCGCCACCTCGGCGCGCTCCCAGGAGGAGGGGTCGCCCGGCGGCACGTCCTCCACGGCGAACTCGATGCTGGCCAGCTGCTCGCCCCAGCGCGGCTCGAGGGACTCCACGGCGTCCAGCACGACGTCGTCGAAGCGCTCGGCGCGGGTGCGCGCCCCGGGCAGCGCGGGGGGCAGGAGCGGGCCGCGGGGGCCGCGTCCGTGCCGGTCCCGGCGCCGGCGGCGGGGGGACTGGCCGGGGCCCTGGCCAGACCCCTGGCCGGGGGCCTGCCGCGGGTTCGGCCCCAGGGCCGGTCGAGGTGCCGACGAGCTGGGCATGGGTGGAGGGTAGGCGCCCGGCACGCGCCGGGCGCGGCTCGGGGCGCCTGTTCTGGGGGTAACGGCGGACGGAGCGTGCGCGAAGGGGTACCGTCCCGTTCCGTGGCTTCGCGACGGTGCAGCAGGAGCGGGTGCGGTGCACCGGCGATCGCGACCCTGACCTACGTGTACGCCGACTCGACGGCGGTCCTCGGTCCGCTGGCGACCTCCGCCGAACCGCACACCTACGACCTCTGCTCGGCGCACGCCGAGCGCCTCACCGCCCCGCGGGGCTGGGAGGTCGTGCGGCTGCAGCCCGAGGCCTACGAGCACCGGCACAGCCACGACGACCTGCTGGCGCTGGCCGACGCCGTCCGCGAGGCGGCCCGCCCGGCACCGGAGCCGCCCGCGCAGGAGCCCGCTCCCGCCCAGGTCGGCCGGCGCGGGCACCTGCGGGTGCTGCGCGACGCTCCGCCGGACCCGACGGACTGACCCGGCTCCTCGAGCCGGCGGTCGGCCCGCTCGCGCCGGTCAGTCCGCGCGGCGGGTGTGCGCCAGGACGTCGGCGATGCTCAGCTCGCCGTCCTGGGTCTCCCACCGGCGGTGCTCGCACCGGCGGCAGGAGGAGAACCGCACGGCCGTGCCGTCGGTGAGGGTCAGCGCCAGCGAGGTCAGCTGGTCGCCGCCGCAGGACGGGCAGCTCTCGGCAGCGGTCGGGCGCTGGGTCAGCGACCCCAGCGGCACGGCCTGCTGAGGGCGGCTGCGCCGGGCCTGGCGCGCGGCCGGCACGGCGGCGCCGGCCGGGGCGTCGGCGCGGCTCGCCGGAGCCGCTGGGGCGGCGGTGCTGGAGCGGGGCATGGTTCCTCCACGGCGGTGGCGACGGGCTGGTCGCCGTCCACGGGCCTCATCGGCGGCCGGCCGCGGGTGTTGAGCCGTTCGGGGGACCAGCGGACGCGCTCCCGCGGGCAGCGGCCCGCGGGATGGCGGCGTGGCTACGCTGCCGGGATGCGCGACACCCCGCTGGACCTGTCGACCATCATCAAGGCCTACGACGTGCGCGGCCTGTCACCCGAGCAGCTCGACACCACCGTGGCCCACGCCCTCGGCGCGGCCGCCGCGGAGGTGCTGGGCGTGGCCGGGCGGACGGGGACCCCGGGCGGGCGCCTGGTCATCGGCCACGACATGCGCCCGACGTCCCCGGAGCTGGTGGACGCCTTCGCCCGCGGCGTGACCGACCGCGGCGGCGACGTGCTCGTCATCGGCCTGTGCTCGACCGACGGGCTCTACTTCGCCAGCGGCTCCCTCGACGCCCCCGGCGCCATGTTCACCGCCAGCCACAACCCGGCCGCCTACAACGGCATCAAGCTCTGCCGGGCCGGGGCCAAGCCGGTCGGCGCCGACACCGGGCTGGTCCAGGTGCGCGAGCTCGCGCAGTCCTACCTCGACCCCGCCACCGACGGCGTCCCCACCGCTCCCGAGCCGGGCGCGCGCACCGACCGCGACCTGCTGGGGGAGTACGCCGCCCACCTGCGCTCGCTGGTGGACCTCTCCGGCGGCCGCCCGCTCAAGGTGGTCGTCGACGCCGGCAACGGCATGGGCGGGCACACCGCGCCGGCCGTGCTGGGCACCGGCGCGGGCCTGCCGGCCCTGCCGCTGGACGTCGTCCCGCTCTACTTCGAGCTCGACGGCACCTTCCCCAACCACGAGGCCAACCCGCTGGAGCCGGAGAACCTCCGCGACCTGCAGGCCGCCGTCGTCGAGCACGGCGCCGACCTCGGGCTCGCCTTCGACGGCGACGCCGACCGCTGCTTCGTGGTCGACGAGCGCGGCGAGCCGGTGAGCCCCAGCGCGGTGACCGCGCTCGTGGCGCTGCGCGAGGTGGCGCGGGCGCAGGCCGGCGGCACCGAGCGCCCCGTGGTGCTGCACAACCTCATCACCTCCCGCGCGGTGCCCGAGCTGGTCTCCGCCGCCGGCGCGGAGGTCGTGCGCACCCGGGTCGGCCACTCCTACATCAAGGCCGAGATGGCCCGCACCGGCGCCGTCTTCGGCGGCGAGCACTCCGCCCACTACTACTTCGCCGACTTCTGGGGCGCCGACACCGGCATGCTCGCCGCCATGCACGTCCTCGCCGCGCTGGGGGAGCAGGACGGCACGCTGTCGGACCTCGTCTCGGCCTACGACCCGTACGCCGCCAGCGGCGAGATCAACTCCCGGGTCGAGGACGTCGCCGCGGTCACCGCGGCCGTGCGCTCGGCGTGGGAGGCCCGGGGCGGGGTGGTCGACACCCTCGACGGCCTCACCGTGAGCTCCCCGCCGGGGGAGGAGCCGACCTGGTGGTTCAACCTGCGCCCCTCGAACACCGAGCCGCTGCTGCGGCTGAACGCCGAGGGCGCGGATGCTGCCACCATGGAGCGCGTGCGCGACGAGGTCCTGGCCCAGGTGCGCGGCGGCGGCACGGTGACCGCGGCCGGCGGCGCGGCGTGAGCGCTCCCCTCGCGCCCTGGCAGCAGCCCTG
>NZ_JBZYWI010000200.1:0-4447 GCF_058932755.1 Quadrisphaera sp. DVD1 | reverse complement strand
GCCTTGGCGGACGGCGCTCCGGCCGGGGGCGCGGAGGAGTGCTCCGGGGGCGCTGCGGCGTTCTCCACGACGGCCATGGTGGCCCGTCCCGGCTAGCCTGCCCGCATGACCTCGGAGACCCGCACCGTCCACAAGGCCGTCATCCCCGTCGCCGGGCTGGGCACGCGCTTCCTGCCCGCGACGAAGACGACGCCGAAGGAGATGCTGCCGGTCGTCGACAAGCCCGCCATCCAGTACGTGGTGGAGGAGGCGGTCTCCGCGGGCCTGGACGACGTCCTGATGATCACCGGGCGCAGCAAGCGGAGCCTCGAGGACCACTTCGACCGCGTCCCCGAGCTCGAGGCGAACCTCGAGGCCAAGGGCGACGACGCGAAGCTCGCCCTGGTGCGCGCCTCCAGCGAGATGGCCGACGTCCACTTCGTGCGCCAGGGCGAGGCCAGGGGGCTGGGCCACGCGGTCCTGTGCGCCAAGCACCACGTGGGCGACGAGCCGTTCGCCGTGCTCCTCGGCGACGACCTCATCGACGAGCGCGACCCGCTGCTGGCCCGGATGATCGAGGTCCAGGCCGCCCACGGCGGCAGCGTCGTGGCGCTGCTGGAGGTCCCGCGCGACCAGGTGCACCTCTACGGCTGCGCCGAGCTCGGCGAGGACGCCGCCAGCGCGGGGGAGGACGACGTCGTCCGCATCACCGGCATGGTCGAGAAGCCCGCCCCCGAGGACGCCCCGAGCAACCTCGCGATCATCGGCCGCTACGTGCTGGCCCCGCAGGTCTTCGCCGTGCTGGAGCAGACGGCGCCGGGCAAGGGCGGGGAGATCCAGCTCACCGACGCGCTGCAGGCGCTGGCGCAGATGCCGGCCGAGGACGGCGGGGGCGTGCGCGGGGTGGTCTTCCGCGGCCGCCGCTACGACACCGGCGACAAGCTCGACTACCTCAAGGCGATCGTGCGCCTGGCCAGCGGCCGCGACGACCTCGGCCCGGGCCTGCGCGAGTGGCTCACCGAGTGGGTGGCCTCCGGCTTCGACACCGAGGCCCCCACCCACGCCCCCGTCGAGCCCTCGCCCCAGGGCTGACCCCGGCGTGAAGAGCGTCGAGGAGCACCTGCGGCAGTGCCTGGCGGCGGTGGCGCCGCTGCCGCCGAGGGACGTCGCGCTCCTCGACGCCCTGGGCTGCGTGCTCGCCGAGGACGTCGTCGCCACCGGCGCCCTGCCCGCCTTCGACGGCTCGGCGATGGACGGCTACGCCGTCCTGGTCGAGGACGTCGCGGCCGCCAGCGAGGAGCACCCCGTGGTGCTGCCGGTGGTCGCCGACCTGCCCGCCGGCGTCCGCGAGGTGCCGACCCTGACCCGCGGCGCGAGCGCCCGGATCATGACCGGCGCGCCGGTGCCGCCCGGGGCCAGCGCCGTCGTGCCGGTGGAGTGGACCGACGGCGGCACCGCCTCGGTGACCATCTCCCGCGCGCCGCGGCCTGGCCAGCACGTGCGCCGGGCGGGGGAGGACGTCCAGCCCGGAGAGGCGCTGCTGGCCGCCGGCACCCGCCTGGGCGCCCGCCACCTGGCGCTGCTCGCCGCCACCGGCCGCGACCGCGCCCGCGTGCACCCCGTGCCGCGCGTCGTCGTCCTCTCCACCGGCAGCGAGCTCGTCGAGCCGGGCCGGCCGGTCGGCTTCGGGCAGGTCACCGACTCCAACAGCACGGCGCTGACCGCCGCGGCGCGCGAGGCCGGCGCGCTCGCCACCCGGGTGGGCATCGCCGACGACGACCCGGACCGCCTCCTGCAGGTGCTGGAGGACCAGCTCGAGCGGGCCGACGTCCTCATCACCTCCGGCGGCGTGAGCGCCGGGGCCTACGACGTGGTCAAGGAGGTGCTGTCCCGGCTCGGGACGGTCACCTTCGACAAGGTCGCCATGCAGCCGGGCATGCCGCAGGGCCTGGGCACCCTCGGCGACGGCACGCCGATCTTCACGCTGCCCGGCAACCCGGTCAGCGCCTACGTCTCCTTCGAGGTGTTCGTGCGCCCCGCGCTGCGCCGGATGCTCGGCGAGGCCGAGCTGCACCGCCCCACGGTCACCGCCACGGCCACCGAGGGCTGGGCCTCCCCGCCGGGCAAGCGCCAGTTCGTGCGGGCCGTGCTCAGCACCGGCGAGGACGGCCGGGCGCTCGTGCGCCCCGCCGGGGGACAGGGCTCGCACCTCGTCGCCGACCTCGCCACGGCCAACGCCCTCGCCGTGGTGGCGGAGGGGACCACCCGGGTCGAGGCCGGCACCGCGGTGCCGTGCGTGCTGCTGGAGCGGGGGCTCGCGTGACCGAGGGCTTCCCGCACCTGGACGCCGCCGGGCGGGCGCGGATGGTCGACGTCTCCGCCAAGGCCGTCACCGTCCGCGAGGCCAGCGCCGCCGGGTTCGTGCGCTGCTCCGCGGAGGTCGTCGAGGCGCTGCGCGGCGGCGGGGTCCCCAAGGGGGACGCGCTCGCGGTGGCGCGCCTGGCCGGCATCCAGGCCGCCAAGCGCACGCCCGAGCTGGTGCCGCTGGCCCACCCGGTCGCCGTCCACGCCGTCGACGTCACCGCCACGGTGGTCGACGCCGGGGTCGAGCTGACCGCCACCGTGCGCACCGCCGACCGCACGGGCGTGGAGATGGAGGCGCTGACCGCGGTGGCCGTCGCCGCCCTGGCGCTGGTGGACATGGTCAAGGGACTCGACAAGCGCTCGGAGATCACCGACGTGCGGGTCACGGCGAAGAGTGGAGGACGCTCCGGTGACTGGAAGCGCTGAGCGGGGCCCGGTGGGGCGGGCGCTCGTGGTGACGGTGTCCAACCGCGCCGCGGCGGGCGTCTACGAGGACACCGCGGGCCCGGTGCTCGTGGCCGGCCTGCGCGAGGCCGGGTTCGCCGTCGACGGCCCGCGGGTGGTGCCCGACGGCGACCCGGTGGGCGCGGCGCTGTCCGAGGCGGTCGCGCACGGGTACGACGTCGTGGTGACCACTGGAGGCACCGGACTGTCCCCGACCGACGCCACGCCCGAGCAGACCCGCCCGCTGCTGGACCGCGAGGTGCCCGGCCTGGCCGAGTCGCTGCGCGCGCTCGGCCGCGAGCAGGGCGTGCCCACGGCGGTGCTCTCGCGCGGCCTGGCCGGCCTCGCCGGGCGCACCCTCGTGGTCAACGTCGCCGGCTCGCCCGGCGCCTGCCGCGACGCCGTCACGCTCCTGGGCGCCGTGCTCCCGCACGCCGTCGACCAGGTGCGCGGCGGCGACCACCGGGGCTGAGGGTGCTCGCTCCGGGGTGGCCCGCGGTCCTTCGCGAGGGCGACGTCGTGCTGCGGCCTCTGCGCCTGCGCGACTCCAGCGCCTGGTGGGAGGTGCGCGCGGCGAACGTGGCGTGGCTCGCGCCCTGGGAGGCGACGAGCCCGGACGGCGGCCGTCCGGTGCGCTCCTTCCCGGGCCTGGTGCGCGAGCTGAACCGCCAGGGCCGCTCGGGCACGAGCATGCCGTTCGCGCTCGAGCACGCCGGGCGCCTCGCCGGGCAGGTCACCGTGGGCGGCATCACCTGGGGCGCGATGCGCTCGGCGCACATCGGCTACTGGCTCGACGGGCGCCTCGCCGGGCGCGGCGTCATGCCCACCGCCGTGGCGATGGTCGTCGACCACTGCCTCCTCGGCGTGGGGCTGCACCGGGTGGAGGTCAACATCCGGCCCGAGAACGCTGCGAGCCGACGGGTGGTGGAGAAGCTCGGCTTCCGCGAGGAGGGGCTGCGCCGGCAGTTCCTCCACATCGACGGCGGCTGGCGCGACCACCTCAGCTACGCGCTGACCTCGGAGGACGTCCCGCAGGGCCTCCTGGCGCGCTGGCGAGCGGCGGGCGCGCGCTAAGGTCCGCTGCGGCGCACGCGCGACTCGGGACGAACTGGACTCTCGTCACACCCGTCCCGGAAGACACGCCAACACCAGGTTTCACATCTGGCCCAGGAGCCTCTACAGTCCTCCTCATGGGCAGCAGCGGACTCCTCCTGGTGGGGATCGTCCTGCTGTGGGCGTTCGGCGCCGTGCCGCACTGGGTCCAGCGCCGCGAGCGCCTGGCCAGCGCCTGGGCCGCCGAGGCCACCGAGGAGGAGCTGCGGCTGCTCGAGCGCCGCAGCGAGGTGGCCGCCGGCGTCAGCGCCAGCAGCGCCGGGCTCCTGTCCCGCTCGCCGCGCCGCACCGCGCCCGCTCCTGCTGCCCCCGCTGCGTCGGCGTCCGCCGCGCCGGTTCCCGCGGGGAGGGGGAGCCGGCCGGCGGCGCCGACCACCGCGCGCCCCGGAGCGCTCGCGCCCCTGCTGCTGCTCGCCGTCACCGCGGTCGTGGCGCTGCTGCCGGCGGTGCTGGCCGTGGCCGGCGTCCTGCCGCTGCTGCTGGCGCCCGCGGGGCTGCTCGGTCTCGCCGCCACCGTCGTGGTCCTGCGCCGGCGCGCTGTCGTGCG
>NZ_JBZYWI010000020.1:0-32389 GCF_058932755.1 Quadrisphaera sp. DVD1 | reverse complement strand
GGGGGCGCCGGCGGGTCGACCGGCGGGGGCAGGACGCCGTCCCACGGGCCCTCGAGCACGTCGACGGGCACCTCGAGGAACACCGGCCGGGTGCGGCGGGTGCGCCAGCGGGCGAAGGTCTCGCGGACCACCGCGGCGGCCTGCGCGGCGCTGTCCACCCGCACGCTGCGCTCGGCCACCCCGGCCATGGACCCGCGGCTGTCGCGCATCTCGTGCAGCTCGCCGACGTCGGCGCCGGCCAGGCCGCGCGGGGCGCCGGGGGCGACCACGAGCAGCGGCACGGAGTCGGCGTGGGCGGTGCCCACGGCGGCGGCGACGTTGTTGACCGCCGGCCCGCTCGTGGTGAGGACGACGCCGGGCCGGCCGCTGGTGCGGGCGTACCCGTCGGCGGCGTACCCGGCGCCCTGCTCGTGCCGGGGCGTGACGTGGCGCAGGCCCGAACCGGCCAGCGCGCGGTACAGCTCGAGGTTGTGGGTGCCCGGGATGCCGAAGACCACCTCCACGCCCTCGGCGACGAGGGCGGCGACCACGGCGGCGCCCCCGGTGAGGTCGCCGGTGGGGTCGGCGGTGGGGTCGGCGGCGGAGGGGAGCGGGGGAGGGGTGCCCGTCGTCATGCCTGCACTGTGGAGCACTGAGGCCCCGCGCGGGCCACCGGCGCCCTCCTCCGCCTACGGTCGGGGCGTGAGCGAGATCCCGCAGCCGCTGGTGAGCACCACCCGCTACGACGCCGACACCGTCGTCATGCGCCAGAGCAGGGCGGTGCACTACGAGGCGCCGTTCCTCTTCCTGCTCTTCGGGCAGCACACCGCCCTCCTCGTCGACACCGGGGCGACCGCCGACCCCGCGCTCATGCCGCAGCGGGAGGTCGTCGACGCCCTGCTCGCCGAGCGGCTGGCAGCGGCCCCGCGCGAGGGCTACCGGCTGCTCGTCGTCCACACCCACGGCCACGACGACCACGTCGCCGGCGACGCGCAGTTCGCCGACCGCCCGGACACCACGGTGGTCGGCCCGGCGCTCGCGGACGTCGTGGCCTTCCACGGCTTCCAGGACTGGCCGGCCACGCCCCGCGCCCTCGACCTCGGCGGTCGGGTGGTCGACGTGCTGCCCGGGCCGGGCCACCAGGAGGCCGCGACGGTCTTCTACGACCGCGCGACGGGGCTGCTGCTGACCGGCGACACGCTCTACCCCGGCCGGCTGTACGTCGAGGACTGGGCGGCGTACACCGCGACCGTGGACCGGCTGCTGGCCTTCTGCGCCGACCGGCCGGTCAGCGCCGTCCTGGGCTGCCACGTCGAGATGAGCACGACACCGGGCGTCGACCACCCGCGCGGCGCCGCGGAGCAGCCCGACGAGGCCCCGCTGGCGATGGGCGTGGACCACCTGCGCGCGCTGCGCTCGGCCCTCGACGCCGTCGGCGGGGCGCCCGGGCGCCACGTGTTCGACGACTTCGTGGTCGTGCACCGGCCCCGCTGAGGCGTGCGGGGCCGCGGGGTGTGCGGGGCGGCGGACGGGGCAGGGAGGAGGAACCGCCGGACCACCGAAGGAGCCCCCTTGTCCAGCACGAGCGAGCCGGTCGCGCTGACGCTGCCGACCGATGCGCACGCCCCTCGGCGGGCGCGCGACTTCGTGCGTGAGGTCGCCGGCGGCACCGTCGGGGAGGACGCGCTCGACCGCGTCGAGCTGCTGGTCTCGGAAGTGGTCACCAACGCCGTCCGCCACGGCGCGCCGCCGATCACCCTGGCCCTCGCCCACGAGGACCACGACCTCGTCGTGCGGGTCACCGACGGCAACCCCGCCTCGCCCGTGCAGCGCCACGCGAAGGACTGGGAGGAGTCCGGCCGGGGGATCGAGCTGGTCGACCTGCTCAGCGACGCGTGGGGCGTCGAGCCGTCGGAGTCGGGCAAGGCGGTGTGGTTCCGCCTCGAGGGGTGAGCGGGGGATCCGCTGTTCGGCGGCTGTTCCTCCCGCGGTCACCGGGGGTCGGCGCGCTGGACGCCGGCCCGGCGTAGTCCTGGCGCGACCGCAGCGGTCGGCGTCCGGGAGGGGTGGCGGTGCCTGGTCCCAGCACCTGCCTCAAGGTCGGCTGCCCGACGCTCGTGCCGCCCGGCGCCCGCTACTGCCCGGTCCACGCGGCCGTCTACGAGGGGCACCGCGGAGGAGCGGCCTAGGCCGCTCCTCCGCCGCTCTCGTCAGGTGCGCCGCCGCGCCAGCGCCGGGCGTCGAGGGAGAAGACGAAGCGGTGGCCCGGCCACTCGCTGACGCACCACAGCTCGCTGCCGGGGCGCGACCAGTCGAGGTCCTCCGGGCCCGGCGGCAGCACCCCGCGGTGCCGGGTGAAGGCGCCGGGGGCGCCGACGTGCAGGTCACCCGGGTTGCCCTCGCCGGTGCTGGCCGTGACGTACCAGGTGCCGCCGTCGACGGCGACGCCCTGCATCCGCGGCGGCTGGTGCTCGTGCACCTCGACCGGCGCGCAGCGCCCGCCCGTGCCGGCCAGCGGCAGGCCGGTCGTGGGGTCGAGCGGGTAGCGCACGAGCCGCGGCGCCCCGCCCCTGCGGCGGTACTCCCCGGCCACGAGGCTCAGCTGCCCCGCGACCTCCCCGATCGACAGGAACGAGAACAGCAGCCGCCCCGTGCCGGTGAGCAGCGGCACGCGCAGGCGCTGCAGCTGCGGCAGGACGAGCTCCTCCGCCCCGCCGGTGGCCCCGGCGGCGAGCCGCCTCCCCAGGGCGCGGGTGGGCGCGCGCACGACGTCGCCGAGCCGGAAGACCCGCACGCCGGCGATCGTGTCGGCGACGTAGAGCAGGTCGCCGCGCACGGCGATGCCGCCCGCGTGCACCGGCACGGCGCCGAGGCGGCGCAGGGGCCAGCGGCGCGGCGCGGCGAGCAGCACGTGCCGGTAGCGGGGGCGCTCAGGGTCGCTGCGGTCGACGACGGAGATCCGCGCGCCGGGGGAGGTGGAGAACCGGCTCCGCCGCTTGGCGTACCAGCTCACGAGCAGGACGTCGCCGCGCTCGTCGAGGCTGGCGACCCCCTGCGGCCACCACCGGCGGTCGTCGCGGTCGGCGGCGTCCCAGGTGAAGGCGGTGCCGGCCGCCTCCCCGGGCGCCTGCGCCGCCTCGCCCGTGCGGTCGAGGTCGGCGAGGACGCCGTCGAGCCCCACCGCGGTCGTGCGCCGGCCCAGCCGCGCGACCCGGGAGCTGCGGGCGCGTGTGGTCCTCAGCGCGTGGCGCCGCCTCGTGGCCATGCCCACCCCCTCAGGCCGGCTGCGCCGCCGGGACCGGGTCGAGGCCGCGGGGCCCGCCCGGACGGCAGCGCAGCAGGCGGCCGGCGGTCAGGCGCAGCCCGCGCGCGGTGCCGTGCTCGCGCAGCGCCCCGAGGGCGTAGTTGGAGCAGGTGGGGGTCATCCGGCAGCAGCCGGAGCGGCGGCGAGCGCTGATCCGGGACTGGTAGAGCTGCACCATCCGCACGGCGCGGCTCTCCCCGGCGGCGGGGCGCTGCAGGGCCAGGAGCAGGGCGGCCGGGGCGAGCAGCACCGACTGCGTGCCGCAGCCGAGCGCCTGCGCCAGGCAGCACCCGGTGTTGAGGAGGAGGACGTCGCGCAGGCAGCCGCCGTCGCCGCCGCGCGGCTGGCGCGAGTAGCCGCCGTAGCCCCTGCCGTACCCGCTCCCGTAGCCGCCGTAGCCGCCCCGCCTGCGCGGCCCGCCGATGCGCACCCACACCATGCTCGGTCTCCTCCGGTTCGCCGCCCGGTGGTTCCGAGCGAGCGGTCGGTACCCGGCGGCGCCCCCGGCATGCGCGGCGGGCTCGCGCCCCTGTCGTCCGCGGCCCCCGGGGGCTAGCGTCGGGAGCACCACTCCCGTGGCCGAGGGAGGCCGCTCGTGACCGTCGAGAGCTGCGACGTCCTCGTCGTCGGGGCCGGGCCGACGGGCCTCGCGCTCGCCGCCTCCCTCACGGCGTCCGGGGTCTCCTGCCGCGTGGTCGACCGCGGCGGCGACCGCGCGCAGGAGTCGCGCGCCCTCGCCGTCCAGCCCCGCACGCTGGAGGTGCTCCAGCCGTTCGGGCTCGCCGAGCAGATGGTCGCGCAGGGCCGCCCCGCCGTGCGCGCGGTGCTGCACGCCGGGGGGCGGGCGACGCCGGTGCCGCTGTTCGACCTCGGCATGGCCGACACGGCCCACCCGTCCCTGCTCTTCCTCTCGCAGGCGCGCACCGAGGCGCTGCTGCTGGACCACCTGGCGACCGCTGGGGTCGCCGTCGCCCGGCGCACCGCGCTGGAGGGGCTCACCGACGACGGCGACGGGGTCACCTGCCGGGTGCGGGGGCCCGACGGCGCCCTCGCCAGCGTGCGCGCGCGCTACGTCGTCGGGTGCGACGGCTCCCGCAGCACCGTGCGGCGCCTGTCGGGGATCGGCTTCCCGGGCGGCCGCTACCCGCAGACGTTCCTCCTGGCCGACCTGGAGGCCGACGGGCTCGAGCGCGGCGCGCTGCACGCCTACATCCGCCGGGCCGGGCCGGTGCTGTTCTTCCCCCTCGGCGCGCCGGCCACCTGGCGGCTGATCAGCATGCGCGCGGACGTCGCCCGCGTGGGCACCGCGGGCGAGGCCGAGCCCGCGGTCGGCGGCCCGGTGGCGCTGGAGGAGCTGCAGGCCGTGGTCGACCGGGCCACCGGCGGCGCCGTCCGCCTGCACGACCCGGTGTGGGCGACCGCGTTCAGCGTCCACCACCGCCACGCCACGGCCTACCGGACGGGGCGCGCGTTCCTCGCCGGCGACGCCGCGCACGTCCACAGCCCGGTGGGGGCCCAGGGGATGAACACCGGCATCCAGGACGCGCTGAACCTCGGGTGGAAGCTCGCCCTGGTCCTGCGCGCCGGGGCGCCGGAGGAGCTGCTCGACTCCTACGAGGCCGAGCGGCGCCCGGTCGGCGCGAAGGTGGTGCGCTTCACCGACCGCGCCTTCACGGCCGCGACCTCGTCCTCCGCCCTCGCGCAGCTCGTGCGCGCCGAGGTCGTGCCCCGCGTGCTGCCGGTGGCGCTGCGGTCGCGGCGCGGGCGGGCGGCGGCCTTCCGCACGATGTCGCAGCTGGGCATCACCTACCGGGGCAGCCCGGCCGTCGACGCCGCGGGGGCCGGGCGAGCTCCCCGCCCGGGGGACCGGCTGCCCGACGCGCGGGTCGTCCGGGACGGGCGGGAGGGGTGGCTCCAGGAGAGCCTCAGCGCGCGCGCCTGGACCCTGCTGCTCTGCGGGACGGCGGCCGCCTGGGACGAGCACGCCGTGGCGGCGCTGCGCGAGCGGTGCGGGGAGCTGCTGCAGGTCCGCCACCTCGACCGGGTCGCCGCGCCCGGCGTCCTCGCCGACCCGAGCGGGCGCGCGCTGGCCGCGCTGGGGGTGCGCTGCTGCGCCGGCCTGCTCGTGCGGCCGGACGGCCACGTCGCCAGCCGCGAGGACAGCATCGACCTCACGCGGGCGAGCGCGCACCTGGCGCGGTGGCTGCCGAGCCCTCGGGCCGCGACACGGGCGGACCGCTCCGGGAGCTAGGTCCCGCGCGAGACGGCGCGGCGCCGCTACCGTCCAGCGACCCCCGAGCGATGGAGCCCCCGTGTCCCAGCAGCCCTACAGCGGCGCCCCCGCGCCCGCCCTCGTGCGCCCGACGTCGGGCAAGGCCGTCACGAGCTTCATCCTCAGCCTGCTCTGGATCTTCGGCCTCGGCTCCCTCCTCGCCATCGTCCTCTCGGCCATGGCGATGAAGGAGACGAGGGCCGGGCTCAAGGGCGGGCACGGGCTCGCCGTCGCCGGCCTCGTCATCGGCATCCTCGGGGTGGTCCCCGTGCTGCTGTTCCTGCTCCTCCTGGTCGTGGGCCTGGCCACGAGCGGCTCCACCTCGCCCTGACCGCCGCCGCCCGAGCACCTCACCCGACCGTCGGTGCCCCTGAGCGCTGCGTGGCCGCCCAGGACGCCAGGAGGCTGAGGGCGTCGGCGGTGGGCGAGGCCGGCTCGGCGGCGTAGAGGGTGAGGGTGAGGCCGGGCTCGGAGACCATGTCCATGCTCTCGTAGGCGAGGTCGAGGTTCCCGACGGCGGTGTGGTGGAAGGTCTTGGTGCCGGCGCCGTGCAGGCGCACGTCGTGGGCGTTCCAGCGCCGGCGGAACTCCTCGCTGAGCGTGGAGAGCTGGCCCACCAGGTCGTGGAGGGCCTTGTCGTGGGGGTCGCGGCCGGCCTCGGTGCGCAGGATGGCGACGCAGGTGTCGGCCGCGGTGGACCAGTCGGGGTAGAAGCGGCGGGAGTCGGCGTCGAGGAAGGTGTAGCGGGCGAAGTTCGGCGGGACCTCCGGGTCGCCGCCGTACAGGGAGTCGTGCATCGCCCGCCCGAGGGGGTTGGTGGCGAGCAGGTCCATGCGCCCGTTGCGGATGATGGCGGGACCACCGGAGACGGCGTCCAGGGCCCACTGCAGGCTCGGTCGTGGCGTCCACCGCTTGGTGGTGGCGCGCCGGCGCGGGCGCTCCAGGGCGGCGGTGCCGTCGGCGGCGCGGGCGAGGTCGAACAGGTGGGTGCGCTCGGCCTCGTCGAGCCGTAGGGCGCGGGCCAGGGCGTCGAGGACGGACGCCGAGACGCCGGCGAGGGCGCCGCGCTCGAGCTTGGAGTAGTACTCGACGCTGATCCCGGCCAGGACGGCGACCTCGGTGCGCCGCAGGCCCGGCACGCGCCGGGCGCCGACGTCGGGCAGCCCGACCTGCTGGGCGCTGAGCTTGGCCCTCCTCGTGGTGAGGAACTCGCGGACCTCCGCGCGGTTGTCCATGCCCCGACGGTAGGTCCGGTGGCACCGGTCGGCGACGGTCCTGGGACGCCCTGCCGGTACACCCCTCAGCAGGGACTCCCTCGATCCCGTCCGGGGGGCTTGCCTGGGTGGTGTCGTCAGCACCACCCACAGCAGCGAGGAGGGCGGACCGTGCGCGGTGTCGTCATGCACGGAGCCGAGCCCGTCGGCCACCACAGGAGCCGATGATGCAGGCCCTCCGCGCCATCCGGCCGGGAGGCCACGTCGGCTGCGCCGGCGCCGCCCACGGCGTGCAGGTCCCCGGTGACGCGCTCTTCCCCTCCGCCGTCCACCTGCACGGCGGCCCCGCACCGGTGCGCCGCTCCCGGCCCGAGCTGATCGACCTGGTCCGGGACCTCCTGCGCCCGTGACCAGCCCGACCTCCTCGCCCAGGCGGTCGCCGTCCGGGACGACCAGCACCACCGGAGCCCGACCGGTGACGGCGGCGCTGGTCGCCACGGTGGTGCTCCTGACCGCCATCGCGCCGCTGGCCACGGACATGTACGTGCCGGCCTTCCCCGACGTCGCGCGCGACCTCGGGGCCAGCGCCACCCAGGTGCAGCTGACCCTGACGACGTTCTTCGTCGGCATGGCCACCGGCCAGCTCGTCGGCGGACCCGTCTCGGACCAGCGCGGCCGGCGCCGACCCCTGCTCGCCGCGACCGCGGTCATGCTCGTCGCGTCGGTCGCCTGCGCGCTGGCGCCGAGCATCACGACCATGGCGGCCGCCCGCTTCGTGCAGGGCTTCGCCGGCGGCTGGGCGATGGTCGTCGGCCGGGCGGTCGTCGTGGACCTGGCCAGCGGCACCCAGCTGGTGCGGGTCCTCAACCTCGTCCAGGGCGTGGGAGGCATCGCCCCGATCGTCTC
Organism: Quadrisphaera sp. DVD1; assembly: GCF_058932755.1. NCBI lineage: Bacteria > Bacillati > Actinomycetota > Actinomycetes > Kineosporiales > Kineosporiaceae > Quadrisphaera > Quadrisphaera sp. DVD1. Next base: position 24,714 of record NZ_JBZYWI010000020.1, on the reverse strand, counting down.
GCCGCTGCTGGGCGGCGCGATCCTCCAGGTCTCCGGCTGGCGCGCCCCGTTCTGGGTGATCGTCGTGACCGTCGTCGCCATGGCCGTCGTGGCGTGGCGGGTGGTGCCCGAGTCGCTGCCCCCCGAGCGCCGGCGCTCCGGAGGGCTGCGCGCCTTCGCCCGCGCTGCGCGCGAGGTGCTGGGCGACCGCTCCTACGTCGGCCACGTCGTGGTCGCCGCCGCGGCGATGATCGGCCTGTTCGCCTACGTGGCGACCTCGGCGTTCGTCCTGCGGTCGATGAACGGCCTGTCACCGATCGCGTACTCCGTGGACTTCGCGGCCAACGCCGGTGCCATGACCGTCACCGCACTGCTCGCCGCTCGTCTGGCCGGGCGCGTGGACACCCGCCGGGTGATCCTCGCCGGGCAGCTCCTCGCGCTGGCCGCCGGGCTGGCCATGCTCGTCGGCGCGCTGTGGCTGGGCACCCCGCTGGTCCTGTCCATGGCCTGCTTCTTCGCCCTGATGGCCGCCCTGGGCCTGATCTGGGGCAACGCCGGGGCGCTGGCCGCCGCCGCCGTGCCCGAGCACCCCGGCACCGGCTCGGCCGTGCTCGGCGCGCTGCAGTGGGGCACCGCCGGCGTCGCCGCGCCGCTGGCCGGCCTCGGCGGCACCGGGACCGCCGTTCCCCTGGCGGTCATGATGACCCTCGGCGCCGTGATCTCGATCGCCGGGCTGCTGGTCGTCGCCCGACCGCCGGCACCGCCGGCCGCACCGAGCTGACGAGCACCACGCACCGACTCCGCCCCCGCCGACCCTGGAACGGAACCCCGATCGTCATGGACCGCGTGCTCGCGCCGAGACCCGTCGTGGGCCGCGGCCTCGTCCTCCTGCTCGCCGTGACCGGAGGGGCCGCCGTCGGCAACCTCTACTGGGCGCAGCCCCTGCTCGAGGTGGTCGCGGACGACCTGGCCGTCCCGGCCGCTGCCGCGGGCTGGCTCGTCACCGTGACTCAGCTCGGCTACGCGCTCGGCATCCTCCTCGTGGTGCCGCTCGGCGACATCCTCGACCGGCGCCGGCTCGTGCCCGTGATGCTGCTCTGCTCGGCCGTCGCGCTGGTCCTGTGCGCCCTCGCCCCGACGTTCGGGACCCTGCTCGCCGCCGTCGGCCTGCTCGGGCTGACGACCGTCGCCGGGCAGATCATCACGCCCCTGGCGGGCGACCTGGCCGACGACGCCACGCGCGGCCACGTCGTGGGCACGGTCGTCTCCGGCATCCTCACCGGCATCCTCGTCTCGCGGACCGTCAGCGGCCTGGTCGCCGACGCCGCCGGCTGGCGCGCGATCTACGTCGCCGCGGCCGTGGTCGCGGTGGTCCTGGCCGTGCTGACCCGGCGCAGCATCCCGGTCCTGCCGCGCCGCGACCGCGTCCGCTACCCCGCGCTCCTGGCGTCCGTCGGTGCGGTCGTGGCGCAGCACCGCACCGTCCGGTGGTCCCTGGTGCTCGGGGCGCTGCAGTTCGGCACGTTCACCATGTTCTGGACCGCGCTCACCTTCTACCTCAGCGCGCCGCCGTTCTCGTACTCCGTGAGCGTCATCGGGCTGTTCGGGCTCATCGGCCTCGCCGGGGCGGTCGCCGCGCAGCGCAGCGGGAGGCTCCACGACCGCGGCTGGTCGTCGCGGGCCACCGGGACCGGGTGGTGCCTCGCCCTGGCGGCGTTCGTCATCGGCGGCCTCGGGGAGCGGTCCGTCGTGCTCGTGGTCGTCGCCGTGCTGCTGCTCGACGTCGCCGTCCAGGCGCTGAACATCCTCAACCAGGCGCGGCTGTTCGCCGCCGTGCCCGAGGCCCGGAGCCGCGTCAACACCGCCGTCGTCACCGCCAACTTCGTCGCCGGGGCGATCGGCTCGGCAGCCGCCGGCCTGCTGTGGTCGGCCGGCGGCTGGGCGGCCGTCACCCTCACTGGGTGCGTCCTGTGCCTGGCCGGGCTCGGCGTCTGGACCGCCGGGCGCCGGGGACCGCTGGTGGTCCCCGGCGCCTCCTGACCTCGCGGGCGAGGGTGGTCAGGCGAGGGTGGCGACGTCGATGACGAACCGGTACCGGACGTCGGAGGCCAGGACGCGCTCGTAGGCGTCGTTGATCCGGTCCGCCGAGATGACCTCGACCTCGGCGCCGAGGTGGTGCTCGGCGCAGAAGTCGAGCATCTCCTGCGTCTCGCGGATTCCGCCGATCATCGACCCGGCGTAGGAGCGCCGGCCGCCGAGGAGGGAGAAGACGTTGAGGCTCAGCGGCTCGGGGGGAGCGCCGACGTTGACCAGCGTCCCGTCGACGGCGAGCAGCGACAGGTGCGCGTCGACGTCGATGCTGGCGCTGACGGTGTTGACGATGAGGTCGAAGCGGCTGGCGAGCTGCTCGAACGTCGCGGGGTCGCTGGTCGCGTAGTAGTGGTCGGCGCCCAGGCGCAGGCCGTCCTCCTGCTTCTTCAGCGACTGGGACAGCACGGTCACCTCGGCGCCCATCGCGTGGGCGAGCTTGACGGCCATGTGCCCCAGCCCGCCGAGGCCGACGACCGCGACCTGCTTGCCCGGGCCGGCGCCCCAGCGCCTCAGCGGGGAGTAGGTGGTGATGCCCGCGCACAGCAGGGGAGCGGCCGCGGCGGGGTCGATGCCGTCGGGGACGGTGAGGACGAAGTCGGCGTCCACCACGACGTGGGTGGAGTAGCCGCCCTGCGTCACGGTGCCGTCCCGGTCGGTGCCGCCGTAGGTGGCGACCATGCCCTTGACGCAGTACTGCTCGTCGCCGTTGCGGCAGTTGACGCACTCGCCGCACGAGCCGACCATGCAGCCGACGCCGACCCGGTCCCCGACGTGGTGGCGGGTGACCGCGCTGCCCACCTCGGTGACGAGGCCGACGATCTCGTGGCCCGGCACGAGGGGGTAGGGCTGGGGGCCCCAGTCCCCCCGGACGGTGTGGATGTCGGAGTGGCAGATGCCGGCGTACTCGACCGCGATGAGGACGTCGTTCGGCCCGACCTCGCGGCGCTCGATGGTCGTGGGGGCCAGCGGCTCGGTGGCGGAGGGGGCGGCGTAGGCGTGGACGTGCACGGTGCTCCTGTTCGAGTGGGGGGGGCGTGGCCGGGGCGGCCACGGGTGGGTGGCGGGCGTCAGCCGGCGAAGACGTCCTTGGCGACGGTGATGAGGCTGCGGTCGCGGGCGGTGAGCTCGGCGAGCTCGGGGGCGACGTCGCCGGTGGTGCGGCGTCCGCCGCCGACCTGGCGGGCTGGGACTGGTCGGGGACGGGGTTCCTCGGGGTGGTGGGGTCAGGACTGCTGGGCCGCGTCGTACAGCTCGTCGGGGACGGGCTCGAGCCAGGTGGTGGGGTCGGAGCCGTCGGGGTCGGCCTCCAGGAGCGCGAAGTGGCTCATGAAGGTGTCGGCCGTGGCGCCGTGCCAGTGCTCCTCGCCGGGCGGGCAGATCACGGTGTCGCCGGCGCGGGCGCGCACGACGGAGCCGTCGCGGGTGCCGACGAGGCCGACGCCCTCGCTGATGTGCAGGGTCTGGCCGACGGCGTGGGAGTGCCAGTTGGTGCGGGCGCCGGGGGTGAACCGCACCAGGGCGGCGGTCATCCGCGACGGACCGGTGCCGCTGTAGAGCGGGGTCATGTAGACGTCGCCGGTGAAGGCCGCGGCAGGGGTCTTGACGGTGGGGCGGGGGTGCTGAAGGTCCATGGGGTGCTCCTCCTGGGGCGAGGTGGTGCAGGCCTTCGACGCTAGGCCGCCGCGCGGGCCCCTTCCACCTCGCAGGGGTGCCCTGTCGTGGCACCCCTGCTCGGAACACCCTCCAGAGGTGCCCGGCAGAGCGGTGCCGCGGCCTCGGGGCAGGGGGAGGGCCGAGGATCAGGCGAGCTGGTCCTCGGGGTGGACGCGCAGGGCCAGGAGGGCGACGTCGTCGTCGACCCGGGTCCCCACGGCCTCCAGCAGCGCGTCCAGGAGGTCGTCCAGGGGCAGGTGCGCGAGGTGGGCCCGGCGTCCTCGGGGTGCACCGCGTCGGCGAGCGAGGTCGAGCAGGGGTCGAGGTCTGCGGGGTCCGTGCCCGAGATCTCCAGCATCCGCTCGTCCCAGGAGCGGGTGCCGGCGAGGAGGTCGACGTCCCACATGCCGATCCGCGCGGCCTGATCGCCAGGTCGAGGATGAGCTGGTCGCCCTCGCCCTCGCGCTCGTGGGAGAGGGCGGAGACCTCCATCTCGGCCATCGCCACGCTGGCGAGCTGCTGCAGTGACGTGACGTCGCTGGCCGACCAGGTGCGCTGGCCGGGGGTGAAGACGCACAGGGCGCCGACGGCGTGACCGCACCCATCGGTCAGGGAGCGCCCAGACAGGCCCCGACGGCTCCGCTCGTCACCGGGGCAGCACTGCGACGCGCTCGTCGCGGGCGGCAGTCCGGCGGAGCCGGCGATGAGCTGGACGTCGGAGAGCCTGGGCGTCGGAGAGCAGCGACACCTGGGCCGCCGGCGTGCCGAGCAGGCGGGCGGCGAGGTCGGCCAGGCGGTCGAGGGCCGGCGTCGAGCTGTTCCGCGCGCCGGGGCGGGGACCCGATCGGGTGGCGCCCTGCGAGCGCGGCGAGCCGGGGGAGGTGTCCAGCGCGCTCTCCGCGTCGGGCGTCGTGGTGGGCACCAGGCTCTCGTCGCGGGCGGGTCCGCTCATCGGTGCGCGCAGGCCCTCCCGTCCGCCACTGCCCCGCGCTGGTGCGCGCCGCTACGCTCCGCTCGTGCCTTCATCGACGTGTCGCACTCATCCGGTCGAGCGTCCTGGCAGTTCGCGATGAGCGGCGGGCTGGCCGCTCTGCTGGACGACGTCGCCACGCTGGCGCGGGCCGCGGCGGCCTCCGTGGACGACGTCGGCATGGCGGCCGGCCGTGCGAGCACCAAGGCGGCGGGCGTCGTCGTCGACGACACGGCCGTCACGCCGCAGTACGTCCAGGGCCTGGCTGCCGAGCGGGAGCTGCCGATCATCCGCCGGATCGCGGTCGGATCGCTGCGCAACAAGCTGGTGATCATCCTGCCGGCGGCGCTGCTGCTCAGCCAGTTCCTGCCGTGGCTGCTGACGCCGATCCTCATGCTCGGCGGCGCCTACCTCTGCTACGAGGGCGCGCACAAGGTGTGGGAGAAGGTCGGCGGGCACCACGGCTCCCACGAGGAGCAGGCGAGCGAGGAGCCGGCCCTCATCGACGAGGACGTCGTCGTCCGCGGCGCCGTGCGCACCGACTTCATCCTCTCGGCCGAGATCATGGTCATCGCCCTCAACGACGTGGCGGACCAGCCTCTGGTCAGCCGCGCGATCATCCTCGCCGTCGTGGGGGTCGGCATCACCGTCCTCGTCTACGGCGTCGTCGGCCTCATCGTGAAGATGGACGACGTGGGCCTGAGCCTGGCGCAGCGCAGGTCGCCGGGGGTGGCCCGGGCCGGGCGGGCGCTGGTCCAGGCCATGCCGCGGCTGCTGGCGGTCATCGCCGTCGTCGGCACCGCCGCGATGCTCTGGGTCGGGGGCCACATCCTGCTCGTAGGCGCCGACGAGCTCGGGTGGCACGCCCCGTACGGGCTGGTGCACCACCTCGAGGAGGCGGCGCACTCCGCCGCGGGCGCGCTCGGAGGCCTCGTGGGCTGGCTGGTCGAGACGCTCGCCAGCGCGGTGGTGGGCCTGGCGGTGGGCGCCGTCGTCGTGCTCGTCGCAGCGCTGGCGGCTCGGGCGCGCCGGGGCTCGTCGGCCTCGCCGTCCGCGCACTGAGCACCCTGGTGCGGCTCGCCCGGGAGCGCGGCGGCGCGTCGGCCGCGGCGGCGGGCTCCAGCGGGTGCTCGCGCTGGGCGTGGCACCACGCTGGCACGCCGAACACCGAGGCACCGGCTCGGAAGGCGCGTTTCCGCAGGTCACGCGAGTGGGGCGGGTGGGGCTCGAACCCACGACCCAGGGATTATGAGTCCCCTGCTCTGACCGGCTGAGCTACCGCCCCCGACTTCGCCAGGGACTATCCCACGCCGCGGCTCGCGGCCCCGGCGGGCACCGGCGTCCAGCGCCCGCCGTCGCGGCGGTGCAGGGTCAGCGCGCCCGTGGTGGCGACGGTGCCGACGGCGCCGAGCAGGGCGGACGCCGTGGACGCCGCCGCCGCGTCCCCGTCGTCGAGGTACCGGACGAACACCGCCGGCTCACCGCGCACGAGCCGCACGCCGCTGTCCTCGACGAGGGACACGCCGGCCACGGCCGAGACCGCGGTGGCCAGCACCGCCTCGGGCGGAGTGCCGATCGAGCAGGCGCTGACGGTCAGCGTGGCGCGGTAGGAGCTCACGGCCCCAGTCTGGCCACCGGCCCGCGGACGCCGACGGCGCCACCCCGGCCCGGGCAGCGCCGTCGGCGGGGGAGCGGTCAGTCGCCGCCCTGGAGCTGCTCGAGGAACTCGTGGCAGCGGCGGGCGCGCTCGGAGTCCTGCGCCATCACCTCGCGGAAGAAGGCCGCGAGGTCGTCGTGGCCGGCGTTCTCGGCGTCGCGCACGTACTGGCCGTAGTCGTGGCCGGCCTTGAGCGAGTGGTACTGCAGCGAGATCAGGTCGAACTCGATGTCGGTGAAGCCGGTCTCTCCAGTGGCCATGGGAGCGCTCCTCGTCTCTCGTGCTGCGGTCGGGGTGCCGTGCTCCCACCTCGTACCCGTCGCGCGGAGTCCTCACGCAGCGCGCCGTCCTGCCGATGAGACCTGTGGCCCCTGGTAAGGTCGGGGTCACCGACGCCCTCGCGGCGCGCGGTCCCGCATAGCTCAATTGGCAGAGCAGCCGGCTGTTAACCGGCAGGTTCTTGGTTCGAGTCCAAGTGCGGGAGCCCCTCAGGCAGGCAGGACGCCGGGAACGACGGCGTCGGCCTCCACCTCCACCAGCAGCGCCGGGTCGATCAGCGCGCTGACCTCGACCATGGTGCTGGCCGGCCGGACGTCGGCGAAGAACTCCCCGTGGGCGCGCCCGACCTCCTCCCACCGGCTGATGTCGGTGACGAACACCCGCGTGCGCACGACGTGCTCCAGCCCGGCTCCCACCTGCTCCAGCGCCGCGGCGATGCGGCGGATCGCCTCGCGCGCCTGCTCACCGGCGTCCGCCCCGCCGACGGCGCCGCCGCCCGGCAAGGCCGCCGTCGTCCCCGCCACGCTGACCCAGGACCCGACGCGCACAGCGCGCGAGTAGCCCACCACGGGCTCCCACACGGCTCCGGACGACACCAGCCGACGACCGTCTGCGCTCACTGCTCGACCACGTAGGTCAGGGTCAGCTCGTCGCCCGCCTGGCCGCGGATGGCCCAGTCGTGCCGCGGCGTCTCGACCAGGGTGACCTCCAGGTCGACCGGTCCGATGCCCAGGTGGTCGGCGAAGTCGCGGTACAGGCGCTGGTAGAGGGCCTTCTTCGTGGCCGTGGTGCGGCCCTCGAACATCAGGACCTCGATCACCGTGTACCGCTCGCTGCGGCCCGCGGGGGTGGGGAAGTCCTCGGGGTCCATCGGGAAGAAGCGGTGGAAGCGCTTGTCGGGCGGCAGGCCGAGGACGTCGACCGCGGCGGCGTGCAGCACCTCGGACAGCTGGCCGCGCAGCGGCGCGAGCACCTGGCGCTGGCCGTAGACCTTGAACTGGGACACCGGGGGAGCATGTCAGCGGTGCAGCGCCAGTGCGACGCCCAGCAGCACCACCCACACCAGCGCGAACGCCACCGGGACCGCCTGGAAGAACCACGAGCTGCGCCGCTGATCGGCCTCGCGGAGACGGCGGTCCTCCCACTCCGGGGCCCAGCCGCGGCGGGCGTCGGGGTGCTCGGCCAGCACCGCGCCCAGGCGCGCGGTCCACTGGTGCACCAGGCGGGCCGTCGCCCGCACCCCCGGCCAGGCCACCACCGCCAGGGCCAGGCCCAGCACGGCGAGCACCGGCGCGACCACCCGCGCCCACGGCCCGTCGCCGGCCATGGCCGCGGTGTAGGCGATGGTGAGGAACGCCTCGGCCGCCAGCAGCGCGTTCACGCGCTCGTGCAGCAGGCGGATCTCGAAGCCGGTCTCGGCGAGGATGGTCTCGACCTGCTCCCGGGGGTCGGGCGCCCCGCGCGACGCCGTCACAGCGGCAGCGGGCCGAGCGCGTCGCGCAGCTCCTGGGCGTAGCTGGCGGGCACCTCGAGCATGGGGAAGTGGCCGCCCCTGGCCGGCTCGCTCCAGCGGCGCAGGTCGGTGAAGCGGGTCTCGACCCACCGCCGGGGGAGCTTCTCGATGTCGGCGGGGAAGACGGAGACCGCCGAGGGCACCGTCACGGGCTCCGAGCGCCCGGGCGGGAAGTTCTGCCAGTAGAACCGGGCCGACGAGCCGCCGCTGCGGGTCAGCCAGTACAGCGTGACGGTGTCCAGCACCAGGTCGCGGCTGACGGCCTGCTCCAGGTCGCCGGCGTGGTCCGTCCACGCCCAGAACTTGTCCAGCACCCAGGTCAGCAGTGCCAGCGGGGAGTCGACCAGGGCGTAGGCCACGGTCTGGGGGCGGGTGGACTGCTGCAACGAGTAGCCCCCGCCGTACCGCCAGAACCGCCGGGTGTCCGCGACCCAGCGGTCCTCGGCCTCGGTGAGGTCGCCCAGCACCGACACGCCTCCCGCGGGCTCGGGGACGTAGGGCGTGAACGTGTGCAGCCCCGCGACGCGGTCCGGGTGGCGCACCGCCATCGCCACCGTCACCCGCCCTCCCCAGTCGCCGCCGGCGGCGAAGAACCGCTCGTACCCCAGGCGCGCCATGAGCGCCGTCCAGGCGTCGGCGGTGCGCTCCACCGTCCACCCCGTGCGCTCCGGCGTGCCGCTGAACCCGAAGCCGGGCAGCGACGGGGCGACGACGTGGAAGGCGGGCGCAGCGGGGTCAGGGGGATCGGTGAGGGCGTCGATCACCTGGAGCGGCTCCACGACCGAGCTCGGCCAGCCGTGCGTGATGACGAGCGGGCGGGCGTCGGGGCGCGGGGAGCGCACGTGGAGGAAGTGGACCTCAAGGCCGTCGAGCTCGGTCACCGCCTGCCCGCGGGCGTTGAGCTGGGCCTCCAGCCGGCGCCAGTCGTAGTCGTGGGCCCAGTACCGCACCCACTCGGCCACGACCTCCAGCGGCGGGCCCTGCGACCAGTCCGCCCCTCCGCCGGGCGCGCGCACGGTCTCCGCCTCCGGCATCCGGCTGCGCAGCAGGCGCTCGCGCAGGTCCTGCAGCTCGACGTCGGGCACGTGGAGCTGCAGCGGGCGGACGGCGTCGGCGCCGTTCCCTGGGCTGGACACGGACCCAGCAAAGCGGTGTTCCGGGCGTCAGCGCCAGATGCTCAACCGGATCGGGCCCATCTGCTCGCTGAACCGGCCGTCGGGGCTCGCGCCGGCCAGCAGCCGCCGCAGCTCCGCGTCGAAGGCGGCGAGCCGGTCGCCGAACAGGTGGGGCGCGGCGCTCGAGAGCGAGTGCACCGACGCGAGCACCTGCTCGGCGCTCCGCTCGACGACCTCGCCCGGGACCTCCAGGCGCTGCGGCCCCGCGAAGCCCGCCGCCCGGAAGACGTCGTCCTCGTCGCCGGGCGTCCCCGCGGGCAGGACGCCCTGCCCCGCCCGCCGCTGCGGCCCGAGGTGGTGCTGCACGAGGTCGGCGATCGCCGCCCGGGGCGGCCGCGGGTGAGGCAGGTCGCGGGCGTCGCCGGCCACGCCCTCGTGGGTCGTCGCGCCGACGTGCACGACCGCGCCGTCCGCGGTGAGCATCGCGCGCACCGCTGCCGCCACCCGGGGCCGGTCCATCCAGTGGAAGGACTGGGCGAACGCCACCACGCGCGGGCGCGGCAGGTCGGCCGGGAGCTCCTCGGCGCGCAGGTGGCGCCAGGTCGCCCCGCGCACCTGCAGCTCCGCGGCGAGGCGCGACGCCTCGGCGAGCATGTCGGCGTCCGCGTCGACCCCGATGGCCACCTCGACGTGCGGCGCGAGCAGCAGGGTCAGCGACCCCGGCCCGCAGCCCACGTCGAGCAGGACCCCCGACCCGTCGAGCCCGAGCGCCTCCACGAGCACCTCGGCGACGCGCGGCGGGTAGGGGACCCGCCCGACCGCGTAGTGGCCGGCGCTGCCGGCGTACAGGGACGGGTCCCAGCTCCACTCCGGGCCGGTGCTCAGGAGTCCCTCCGGGTCAGTAGGTGAGCGGACGGCGGACGTGGTCCGCGGCGGCGGCGACGGACAGCAGCACCATGGCGGTGCCCAGGTGCAGGACGTTGTCGAACCCGTTGATGGCCAGGATGTTCGCGGCGTTGTCCGGCCGGGCGATGAACAGACCGAGCAGCCCGACGAGCAGGTAGACCGCCCCGACGCCGCCGTTGGCGAGCCGGGCGGTCTTCGTGCGCCGGCTGGAGACGAGCAGGGCCAGGCCGATGACGAGGTGGACGACGTTGTGCAGCGGGTTCACGGCGAAGCCGGCCAGGTGCTCGGCCGCGCCCGGGTCGGCGAAGCCGTCGAAGCCGGTGACGAAGAAGCCGACCACCCCGACGAAGAGGTACACGGCGCCGAAGCCGAAGGCGACGAGCTTGTTGATGCCGAGGTCGCCGGTCACGGGAAGGGGCATGGGTGTTCCTCCGGGGAGCGGGACGGCGGCGCCGTCCGTGGTCGAGCTGTGCGGTTGTCGGGAACGATGATCCACCCAATGCCCCGGGGCGCCTCGCGGAGGCGGCCTGGCGTCGCCCGGCCGGTCCCGCGTGGCGGCGGCGCACGAGGGGGAGCAGGCTCGACGGGTGCGGGGCAGCGAGGAGCACTACGTCGCCCTCGGCGACTCGATCTCGATCGACGTCTACGCCGGGGGCCCGGGGCGCGGCGGGGCGAGCCTGCTGCACCGCAACCGCGACGAGGACTTCCCGCAGTGGCGCGGCCGCGACCTGGCCACCGAGCGCCCCGGGTGCGGCTTCTCCCTGCTCGCCGTGGACGGCGGCACCAGCCGCCACCTCGTCGAGCAGCAGCTGCCGCGCCTGGAGGCCCTCGGCGCCGCGCCCACCGCGGTCACGCTGACCGTCGGCGGCAACGACCTCCTCGGCGCCTACGGCGACGCCGCCGCCGCCCGGGCGGTCATCACGGCCGTGGCGGAGCGGGTGGACGCCGCGCTGGGCCTCGTGCGGAGCGTGGCCGCGCCCGGCGCCCGGATCGCCGTCGGCACCGTCTACGACCCGAGCGACGGCACCGGCGCCACGGCGCGGGTGGGGCTGCCCGCCTGGCCCGACGCCCTGCGCGCGCTCGACGAGCTCAACGCCGTCCTGCGCGAGGTCGCCGCCCGCCACCGGGCCGGCGTGGCCGACCTGCACGCGCGCTTCCTCGGGCACGGCCTGACGGCGGGCGACCCCGCGCAGCACGACCCTCGACCCGCCGACCGGGACCTGTGGTTCTGCGGGGTGATCGAGCCCAACGCCTGGGGCGCCGACGCCGTGCGCGCCGCCTTCTGGGACGCCCTCCGGGCTACAGCGGGCGCTGCCCGCTGACGCCGTCGACGAGGCCCTGGGCGACGTCGCGCAGCTTGAGGTTCCGCGCCTGCGACGCCCGGCTGAGGATGGCGAACGCCGCGTCGGCGTCGCACCGGTTCTGGGCCATGATGACGCCCTTGGCCTGCTCGATCACCGCGCGCGAGGCCATGGCGGCCCGCATGTCGTCGGCCATCCGCTGCGCGTCGGCGTGCGAGACGGCGTTGGCGACGGCGACCCCCAGGTGGGCGGCGAGCTCGCTCGCCACCTCCACCATCTCGGGGGTGAACGCCCGGGGGGTCCGCGAGTAGCAGTTCAGGGCGCCCACGACCTGCGTCTGCACCGGCAGGGGCACCGAGAGCGAGCTCAGCACGCCGCGCTCGCGCACGTGGGCCGTGTAGTCGGGCCAGCGGGTCTCGCTGCGCGTGTCGTCGATCGTGATCACGGTGCCGGTGAGGCCCGCCTCGATGCAGGGCCCGTAGCCCCGCTCGTACTGCATCTCGTCGGCGTCCAGCGCCAGCTGCCCGGTGTGGGCGGCGGTGAACGCGCGCTCGTCGCGCACGAGCGTCGTGGAGACCTCGTCCGCGCCGTCCACGCTCTCCAGGCTGATCTCGACCAGCCGCTGCAGCACGTCGGCCAGCGACGCGGACCCGAGCTCGACGGCCAGCAGCGCCGTCAGGACGGCGGGCGGCAGCAGGGACACCCGAGGAACCTACCGCGCGCCGGCCACGGCTCGTCTTGCGCGAGCGCCCCAGCGGTGGTGCCCTGGGAGGTGGGTGAAGCAGTCGCCCCCACGCTCACGCACCTCGAGGACGACGCCCCCTCATGACCAGCGCGCCCGCTCGGCCCTCCTCGCACGCCATCCCCCTCACCCAGGCCACCCTCGCCGAGCTCCCCGACGCGGTCTCGGTGCCCGAGTACGACCGGGACGCCCTGGCGCCGGCCGTCGTCCACATCGGCGTCGGCGGCTTCCACCGCGCCCACCAGGCCGTCTACCTCGACGAGCTCGCCCGCCGCGGCGAGACCGGCTGGGGCGAGGTCGGCGTGGGCCTGCGCAGCCCCGAGATGGGCGAGGTCCTCGCCGCCCAGGACCGCCTCTACGTCGTCGTCGAGCGCGACGGCGAGGGCGACCGGCCGCGCGTCGTCGGCTCGATCACCCGCTACGTCTTCGCCGCCGAGGACCCCGAGGCGCTGCTGGCGGTCCTCGCCGACGAGCGCACCCGCGTCGTCACCCTGACGATCACCGGCACCTCGTACCGCATCGACTCCCACACGGGCGAGTTCGACGCCGACGACGAGCAGATCGCCGCCGACCTCGCCGACCCCGAGCACCCGTCGACGGTGTTCGGCTACCTCGTCGAGGGCCTGCGCCGCCGCCGCGAGGCCGGGACGGCGCCCTTCACGGTGCTCTCCTGCGACAACATGCCCAGCAACGGCACCGCGGCGCGCACGGCCGTGACCTCCTTCGCCCGGCTGCGCGACGGCGACCTGGCGGAGTGGATCGAGCAGCACGTCACCTTCCCGAGCAGCATGGTCGACCGGATCACCCCGACCACGACGCCGGAGCAGCGCGACGCGCTGGTGTCCTCGCTCGGCGTCGACGACCGGTGGCCGGTCATCACCGAGCCGTTCACCCAGTGGGTCGTCGAGGACGACTTCTGCAACGGCCGGCCGCCGCTGGAGGACGTCGGCGTCCAGTTCGTGGCCGACGTGCACCCGTACGAGACGATGAAGACCCGGCTGCTCAACGCCAGCCACACGGCGCTGGGGTACCTGGGCCACCTCGCGGGCTACCAGACGATGGACGAGGTCATGGCCGACGACGTCTTCCGCTCCTACCTCGAGCGGATGATGGCCGAGGAGATCGTGCCGCTGCTGCCGGACGTGCCGGGCATCGACCTCGAGCAGTACCAGCAGGAGCTCGTCGCGCGCCTGGCCAACCCCGCGATGGGCGACCAGCTGCTGCGGCTGAGCCGCCGAGGCTCGACGAAGATGCCGAACTACGTCCTCCCCTCGGTCAAGGCGGCGCTGGAGCAGGACCGCCCGTTCCGGCTGCTGGCCCTCGCCGTGGCCGGCTGGATGCGCTTCCTGCGCGGCTACGACTACGCCGGCTCCCAGATCGACATCGAGGACGCGATGGAGGAGCGCCTGGTGCCGCTGGCCCAGGAGGGCGTGGTGGAGCCCGAGCCGCTGCTCAGCGAGCGCAAGGTGTTCGGCGACCTGGCCGACGACGTCCGGTTCGTGGCCGCGGTCGAGGTCGCGCTGCGGGCCCTGGAGGAGCAGGGTCCCCGCGAGGTCATCGCGTTCTACCTCGGTCGGGACGTCGACGCCGCGGCGTGACCCCTGCGGGTCCTCCTCACAGGCTCCGGACAGGGTCGTGCCAGGCCGGGCGCAGGCTCGGCCAGCACGGTCGGGGTCGACGGTCGGACAGCCCGACCGGACCGAGGAGGACCCGTGCGCACCAAGCTGATCACCACCGCCGCCGCTGGAGCCCTGGCCGTCGGCGCGATCGCCCTGGCCGCCCCGGCCCTGGCCGCGGAGGAGACCGACGCCTCCGGCACCAGCACCACGCGCCTGGAGCGCATCAAGGACGCCCTCACCGGGCTGGTCACCGACGGCTCGCTCACCCAGGAGCAGGCCGACGAGGTGGCGACCACCCTCGAGGACGCCGACCTCGGCGGCCACGGCGGCGGGCCCGGGGGACACGGCCACGGGGGCGGCCCCGGCGGCGGGGCCGACCTGGCCGCGGCGGCCGAGGCGCTGGGGCTCGACGAGGCCGAGCTGCGCACCGCGCTGGAGGAGGACGGGACCACGCTGGCCGACGTCGCGGAGGCGCAGGGGGTGGAGGTCGACGCGCTCGTCGACGCCCTGGTCGCCGCCGCGCAGACCCGGCTCGACGAGGCGGTGGCCAGCGGCGACCTCACGCAGGCGCAGGCCGACGAGCGCGCCGCCGACCTGGAGGAGCGGATCACCGAGCGCGTCTCCAGCGAGCGCCCCGAGCGCGGGGGCCGAGGCGGGCCCCGGGACGACGGCGCGACGGACGACGCCACGGCGGACGACGCGGCCGCCTGAGGGCGCCGGGGCCTCCGGGCCCAGGGCGCACGGCGCTCGGCCGGCCCTGCTCCGCGGGGCCGGCCGACCGTCAGGAGTCGCAGCCCACGCCGTCGCCGTCGCGGTCGAAGGCGTCGCTCCAGCCGGGGTCGCCCCGCTCGATCGGCGCCGCCCCCGCTGCGCGGACGGCGTCGCAGTTGGCGTACGGCGGGGCCCCGGCGGGCGCCGACGACGGCCCAGCCGGTGCCACAGCCTCCGCCGTCGGCAGCGGCTCGTCCGGGCAGGTCTGCAGCACCCGGGCGCTCGCGTCCTTCTCCGCCTGGGTCATCCACAGCCCGTAGCTGAGCTTCACCGCCACCTGCCGGGCGACGTAGGCGCAGCGGTAGGCGCGGTTGGGCGGCAGCCAGGTCGCGGCGTCCGCGTCGCCCTTGCCCGCGTTGAGCGGCCCGTCGACGGCGAGGAGGTTCAGCGGGTCGTTGGCGAACGCCTCACGCTCGGCGTCGTCCCACTGCTGGGCGCCCTTCTGCCAGGCGTCGGAGAGCGCCACGACGTGGTCGATCTGCACGGCCTCGCTGGTGCCCTGGCCGCGCCGGAACGCGATGGTGCTCGGCCCGTACGGGTCGTCGAGCGTGCCGGTGAGCACCACGCAGTCGCGGGTGCCCGGCTCGAAGGTCTCGCCCTGCAGGTCGCGGGCCAGGACGTCGTTGCGGGTGTCGCAGCCGTCGTGGTCGGTGTCGACCCAGCCGGAGCCGAACTCCTCGCGCTCGTACCCGGTGCGCGGGGCGCGCCCTCGCACCGCGACGCCGTCGAGCGCGGCCAGGGCCGGGCCGCTGGGCGCGACGCGCACCGCGCCCGACGACGACGGGCCGGCGTCGACCCCGGACGCACCGGGGAGCGGGGCGCAGCCGCCGAGGGCGGCGGCCAGCGCGAGGGCCGCGAGGGCGGAGCGCAGGGCTGGACGGGTCACGCCCTCACGCTACGCAGTGCCCGCGGACGCGGGGTGGAACCCGGGTCAGTGCCGGCGCAGGTGCGCGACCTCCTGGCGCAGCGCGCTCACCTCCGAGAGCAGCGCCCGCAGGTGCGCGCGGTCGCGCTCGTCGTCGGCGCGCTCGTCCTCCGCGCGCTGGGCGACGAACCACGCGGCGACCGTCGCGGTGATGGTGCCGACCAGGGAGATGCCGATGAGCATGAGGGCCGCGGCGACGATCCGCCCCGTGCCGGTCACCGGGTACAGGTCGCCGTAGCCGACCGTGGTCACCGTGGTGACCGACCACCACAGGGCGTCGGGCGCGTCGGTGATCGTCGCGCCGGGGGCCCCGCGCTCGGCGTCGAGGACGGCCAGCGCCCCGATGACCATGAGGAGCGCCGCCGTGGCGACGACCGCCTGCCCGCCCCGCAGCAGCCCGCCGCTGCGGGTGAGCAGGGTCTGGGTCGCCGTGAACACCCGCAGCACCCGCAGCGGCCGCAGCATCGGCAGGACGACGGTGAGGACGTCGATCGGGTGGCCCGCCAGCCAGCGGCCGCGGTGCGGGGTGAGCGCCAGCCGGACCACGAGGTCGGCGGCGAAGCAGGCCCAGATGACCCCGTTGGCCGCGGCGCACGCCCGTGCGACGCCCTCGGGCAGGTGCGGCCAGACGATGGGGACGGCGTAGACCACGAGGAACACCGCTGCCAGCACCGACAGGACCCCGCTGGAGCGCGCCTCGTAGCGGTCGTATCGCGTCACCGGAGCATTCTGCGGGTCGCGCCCGCGGCCTCAGTCGGTCGGACGCCGCCGCAGCGCCTTGGTGGCGCTGCGCACCTGCTTGGCCTGCGTGCGCCGCCGCCGCGACCCGGCGGTCGGCCGGGTCGCGCGCCGGGCCGCCGCAGGAGGGGCCACCGCCTGCGCGAGGACGCCGGCCAGCCGGGCCCTGGCCGCCTGGCGGTTGCGCAGCTGCTGGCGGTGCTCGGACGCGGTGATCGTCACGACGCCGTCCACGAGCCGGTCGGCCAGGGCCTCCAGCAGCCGCAGCCGCACCGGCTCGTCCACCGCGCGCGAGGCCGCGACGTCCCAGGACAGCTCCACGCGCGAGTCGGCCGTGTTGACGCCCTGCCCGCCGGGGCCGGAGGAGCGGGAGAAGCGCCAGCGCAGCTCACCGGCCGGCACGGTCAGCGAGCGGCTGACGACCAGCGGCTCGTCGACGGGGCCCCTCAGCTCGGCGACGGCGGCACCTCCTCCTCCGGCGGCGCGTCGTGCAGGGCCGCGTCCTCCACGGAGTCCGGGGACTCCTCGTCCGGCGTCTGGTCGGAGGGCTCGCTCATGCCCCAGTCCTACCCTGGCCCCGTGCCGCCGACCACCCCGCCCGAGCGCGTGCTCGTCGTCGACACCGCCAACTGGATGGGCTCGCGCCCCGACGGCTGGTGGCGCGACCGGCCCGGCGCGGCCCGCCGGCTGCTCGCCGCGCTCGAGCCGCTCGTCGGCGAGCCGGTCGAGCTCGGTGGGGCGACGGTGCGGCTGGCCGGCGTCGTCGCCGTCCTCGAGGGGCTCGCGCGCAGCGCGGTGGGCGAGGAGGGGGCCGTCGACGTCGTCCTGGCCGAGCGCGACGGCGACGACGCCGTGGTGGCCCGCGCGCTGCGGCTGCTGGCCGACGGGCGGGTGCCCCTCGTCGTCAGCGCCGACCGGGGCCTGGTCGCGCGGCTGCCGCCCGAGGCGGACGTCACCGGGCCCGGCTGGCTGAACCGGCTGACCGGCCGCTGAGGGCCGGGGCTCCACCGGGGGAGCCCGTGGTGCAAGCAGTGCGCCGGACCGGGAGCGCCTCTCGGCGAGTGGCCGCTCGTGGCGGCTCAAAGTGGAGCCCGGGGCTACCGCGGCCCGACGCCCGAGCAGTCTAACCGGGCCAGCTCTCCAGGCGCACCTGGCGCGCGGCGGCCTCCAGGTGCTCCGCGGTGCGCACCATCCGCACCGCCGAGCGCGTCA
This sequence comes from Quadrisphaera sp. DVD1, assembly GCF_058932755.1. Lineage (NCBI taxonomy): Bacteria > Bacillati > Actinomycetota > Actinomycetes > Kineosporiales > Kineosporiaceae > Quadrisphaera > Quadrisphaera sp. DVD1. Next base: position 7,243 of record NZ_JBZYWI010000020.1, on the reverse strand, counting down.
CGTCCGTCGGGTCGGAGCGGGCGTCGTCCTCCGCGGCGTCGGCGGCCAGCGCCGTGCGGCCCACCGCCACCACGCGCGCGAACGCGGCGGCCCGCTCGAAGGTGGTCGCCAGGTCGCCCTGCGCCACGCCGCGCAGGACGGCGTCCACGAGCGCCCGCACCTCGTCCGGGCCCGGCGGGTCGGCGACCCCGGCGACGGCCTCGCTCACCGGAGCGCGCCGGCGCCCCTCGGAGAACTGGCGCGAGGCGCCCAGGGGGTCGGCGTGCACCCACTGGCGCAGGGCGAACAGCCGCCACAGCGCGCCGGCGAGGCTGTCCGGCGGGGTGTCGGCCCACAGCGCCGAGAGCGTCTCGAGGCCCTGCTCGTCGGCCAGGCGCACGAGGCGCCCCACCACCTCGGCGTCCTCGCTGCTGCGCGCGCCGGTGACGATGAGCCGCGCGGTCGTCTGAGCGGCCTCCTCGCGCTCGGCGGGGTCCCCGCCGCCGCGCAGGCTGTCGAGGGCGGCGGGGCCCAGGAGGGCCGGTCGGCGGGGTCGGTCCACGGCGTCATGGTCCCACCGCGGCTCCCACCGCGGCACGCGAGTCGAGTCCTGCACGGCGCGCCTCCCCGAGAAAGGCGCCACGCCGAGGCAACCTCGTGCAAGACCTGGCCCCGCCAGGGGCCGTGGTGCAGAATGACGGGCGAGCAGACGCCGTCCGCTCACGCTGTGCCGAAGGTCCCGTTGCTGTGGCGAAGGTCGTTGGGGAAGACGCACCTCGCACACAGTCAGGGAGGCCGGTATGTCCAGCGCGATCACCCGCGGCGTTCTGTTCGTGCACTCCGCGCCCCGAGCGATGTGCCCGCACGTCGAGTGGGCCGCCGGGGAGGCCATCGGCGTACCCGTTTCACTGGACTGGTCCGAGCAGCCGGCCGCACCCGGCCTGCTGCGCGGCGAGGTCCCGTGGCACGGGGCCCCGGGCACCGGCGCGCGCCTGACGTCGGTGCTGCGCGGATGGGCGCACCTGCGCTACGAGGTCACCGAGGAGCCCAGCGAGGGCGTCGACGGCGGCCGGTGGAGCCACACCCCCGAGCTGGGGATCTTCCACGCCGTCACCGACGCCACGGGCAACGTCGTCGTGCCCGAGGACCGGCTGCGCGCAGCCCTCGAGGTGGCCGGCGACGACCTGTCCCGCGTGCGCGACGCCCTCGACCTCGCCATGGGCTCCGCCTGGGACGACGAGCTCGAGCCCTTCCGCTACGCCGGCGACGGCGCCCCCGTGCGCTGGCTGCACCGCGTGGGCTGACCCGCCCAGCGCTCACGACGCACAGGAGGGCCCCACCGCCGCGGCGGTGGGGCCCTCCTCGCGCTGGGGCCGCTCTCAGGCGCCGGTGCCGAACGCCAGGGTGACGTTGTGGCCGCCGAAGCCGAAGGAGTTGTTCAGCGCCACGGCGCCCTCCGGCAGCGGGCGGGGGTCCTTGCGGACGACGTCGAGCTCGATCGCCGGGTCCGGGTCGTCGAGGTTGATCGTCGGCGGCGCCAGGCGCTCGTGCAGGGCGAGCACGGTGAAGATGCTCTCCACGGCGCCGGCCGCACCGAGCAGGTGCCCGGTCATCGACTTCGTCGCCGAGACCGCCATGTGGTCCAGGTCAGCGCCCAGCGCCGCGCGCAGGGCGCGGACCTCGGCGACGTCGCCCGCGGGGGTGGACGTCGCGTGGGCGTTGATGTGGACGATGTCGGCGGCCGTGACGCCGGCCTGGCGACGGGCGCCGTCCAGCGCCTCGCGCACCGCGCGTGCCGCGCCCGCGCCCTCGGGCTCGGGGGCCGCGATGTGGTACGCGTCGGAGGAGACCCCGGCGCTGAGCACCTCGGCGTAGATCCTGGCGCCCCGGGCCCGCGCGTGCTCCTCGGACTCCAGGACGAGGATCCCCGCGCCGTCGCCGAGGACGAAGCCGTCGCGCGCGGTGTCGTAGGGCCGCGAGGCGGTCTCCGGGGAGTCGTTGCGCGTCGACAGCGCCTGCATGGAGGCGAACGCCGCGATCGGGAGCGGGTGGATCGCGGCCTCGGTGCCGCCGGCGACGATGATGTCGGCGCGACCGCTGCGGATCATGTTCATGCCCATCGCCACGGCCTCGGCGCCCGACGCGCAGGCCGAGACGGGGGCGTGCGCCCCGGCGGCGGCGCCGAGCGCGAGGCTCACCGCCCCCGCGGCCCCGTTGGGCATGAGCATCGGCACGGTCATCGGCAGCACCCGGCGCGGGCCGCGCGCCTTGAGGGTCTCGTAGGCGCTGAGCAGGGTCCACACGCCGCCGATGCCGGTGGCGACCACGGCGCCCAGGCGCAGCGGGTCGACCTCGGGGGAGCCGGCGTCCGCCCAGGCCTGGCGCGCGGCGACCACGGCGTACTGGGCGGAGGGGTCCAGCCGCTTGGCCTCGTGCTTGGGCAGCACCTCGGCGCTGGGCGTGGCGGTCTGCGCGGCGAAGGTGACCGGCATGTCGAACTCCTCCACCCAGTCCTGGGTGAGGGTGCTCACGCCGGAGCGGCCGGCCAGCGCGGCCTCCCACGTGCTGCGGGCGCTGTCGCCGAGCGGGGTCAGAGCGCCCAGGCCGGTGACGAACACCCGGCGCGTGGCCGAGGGGGAGGTCGAGGAGGTCGAGGTGCCGGGCATGCGGTCCTCCGGGGAGACGGCGGTGCGGGGAGCTGCGGGTCCTGGTCGGTGGTGCTGCGGGCAGGACGGCCGCCGCGGGCGGCCGTCCTGCCTCCGGGCTCAGGTCAGCCCTGGGCCTGGCGCACGTAGTCCACGACGTCGCGGACGGTCTTGAGGTTCTTGGTGTCCTCGTCGGGGATGGTCACGCCGAACTTGTCCTCGGCCTGCACGACGATCGAGGTCATCGACAGGGAGTCGATGTCGAGGTCGTCGGTGAACGACTTGTCCAGGAGCACGCTCTCGGTGGGCAGCCCGGTCTCCTCGTTCACCAGCTCGGCGACGCCAGCCAGGATCTCCTGCTCGCTCTGGGCCATGGGTTCTCTCCTCTGCTCGGGTCCCCCGGCGCGGTCGGCCGGGGGCGGGTGGTGCGGGTGGGTCTGTGGTGGGTCTCTGGTGGGTCTGCGGTGGATCAGGGCAGGACGACGACCTGCGAGGCGTACGCCAGGCCGGCGCCGTACCCGATCAGCAGCGCGAGGCCGCCCGAGGGCGCCTGCCCCTCGGCCAGCATCCGGTGCATCGCCAGCGGCACCGACGCCGCGGAGGTGTTGCCGGTCTGGGCGATGTCGCGGGCGACCGGCACCGACTCCGGCAGCGCCAGCTGCTTGATCATGGCATCGATGATGCGCATGTTGGCCTGGTGCGGGATGAACGCCGCGAGGTCCTCGGTGGCGATGCCGGCCGCGTCGATCGCCTTCTGCGCGACCGGGGCCATCTGCCACACCGCCCAGCGGAAGACCGAGCGGCCCTCCTGCTGCAGGGCCGGCCAGATCGGCTCCTCGCTGGCGCGCACCTCGAGCCAGGAGTGGCTGTTGCGGATGGCGTCCCACTGGGCGCCGTCCGAGCCCCACACGGTGGGCCCGATGCCGGGGGTGTCGGAGGGGCCGACCACGACGGCGCCCGCGCCGTCGGCGAAGAGGAACGCCGTGGAGCGGTCGGTGAGGTCGGTGAAGTCGGTGAGCTTGTCGACGCCGACGACGAGCACGTGCCCGGCGGACCCGCCGCGGACGGCGTCGTTGGCCATCGCCAGCGCGTGGCAGAAGCCCGCGCACCCGGCGGAGACGTCCCACGCCGCGGCCGGGGTCGCGCCGAGGCGGTGCGTGAGCATCGCCGCGGCCGAGGGGGTCTGGTACGGGTGGGTCACCGTCGCGACGATGACCGCGTCGATGTCGGTGGGGGCGAGCCCGGCCCTCTCGATCGCCTCGCGGGAGGCGGCCTCGGCCATGTCGACCACGGACACCTCGGGCGCGGCCCAGCGGCGCTCCTCGATGCCGGTCCGCTGGCGGATCCACTCGTCGGTGGAGTCGATGTGCTGGCAGACCTCCTCGTTGGTCACCACGCGCTCGGGGCGGTGGGCGCCCACGCTGAGGATCCGCGCGTGCGCGGCGCCGGAGGGGGAGATCAGGCTCATGCGGGGCTCCCGGTGGGGTGGAGGAGGAGCGGACGACGGGCGGCGGTCAGCCGACGGGTCATCGTGCCACCTGCGCCCCGGACGCCGGGGTGGAGCCGTGGCGGCGGACGAGGTCGCGGGCGGCGTCGAGGTCGTCGGGGGTGCGGACCGCGACCGCCTCGACGCCGGGCAGCGCGCGCTTCGCGAGCCCGGTCAGGGTGCCGGCCGGGGCCAGCTCGAGCAGGCCCGTGACGCCGCGGGCGGCCAGGGTCTGCTGGCACAGGTCCCAGCGCACCGGGCTGGCCACCTGGGCGACGATCCGGCGCAGCGCCTCGGGGCCGTCCGCGACGACCTCGCCGTCGGCGTTCGACAGCAGCGGCACCGCCGGGGCGCCGGTGGTGATGGCCGGGACGAGCGCGGCGAGCACCTGCACGGCCGGGGCCATGTGCTCGGTGTGGAAGGCGCCGGCGACCTGCAGCGGGATGACGCGGGCGCGGGCCGGCGGGTCCGCCACGAGGGCGGCGAGCTGCTCGGTGGTGCCCGCGGCCACGACCTGGCCGGCGCCGTTGCGGTTGGCGGCCACCGCGCCGGAGCGGGAGATCGCCGCCTCGACGTCCTCGGGCGCCCCGCCGACGACCGCGCACATGCCGGTCGCCGTGGTGGCGGCGGCCGCGGCCATCGCCGCCCCGCGCTCGCGCACGAGGACGACGGCCTGCTCCGGGGTCAGGACGCCGCTCGCGGCGGCCGCGGTGATCTCCCCGACGGAGTGGCCGGCCACGGCGCCCACCGCCTGCTCGGGGCTCGTGCCGCCCAGCACCTCGGCGAGCACCGCCAGGCCGCTGGCCACGATGAGCGGCTGGGCCACCGCGGTGTCGCGGATCGTCTCCGCGTCGGAGGTGGTGCCGTGGGTGAGCAGGTCGGCGCCGGAGAGCGGGCCGGCGACGGCGGACAGCCAGCCGAGGCGGGCGCGGACGCCGGGGAGCTCGAGCCACGGGGTGAGGAACCCCGGGGTCTGGGAGCCCTGGCCGGGGCAGAGGACGGCGAGCACGGGTCCACCCTGCCCCCTCCGCGCCGCGGCGCACGCTGACGACGCCGACGAGAGATCGTCCCGCCCTCTGGAGGTTTCCTCCAAGAGCGGTCAAGCGCGGGTCAAGCCCGGCGGGGATTCTCGGCCAGCGCCCCGACCGCGAGCCCCACCTGGAGGACGTACGCCTCGCGGGGGCTGGTCGGGTCCCAGCCGGTGATCTCGGCGACCCGGCGCAGCCGGTAGCGGACGGTGTTGGGGTGCACGAACAGCGCCCGGGCGGTGGCCTCGAGGGCCCGGCCGTGGGTCAGGTAGGCGCGGAGCGTCTCGCCCAGCGCGGGCGGCGCGGCCTGCAGCGGGGCGTGCACCCGGTCGGCCAGGGCCCGCCGCGCCGTGGCGTCGCCGGCCAGCACCCGCTCGGGCAGGAGGTCCTCGGCGGAGACCGGGCGCGGCGCCTCGGGCCAGGCCCGCACCGCCGTCAGCCCGGCCAGGGCGGTGCGCGCCGAGCGGGCCGCCGACGACAGCCCGTCGACCACGGGCCCGATCACCACGGGCCCGGCGCCGAACCGCGGCGCCAGGGCGGCGGCAGCGGCCACCGGGTCGTCCGCTCCGAGCACCACGAGGGCGCGCTCGCCCTGCAGGCCGACCAGGGCGTCGTCGGCCAGCGCCCCGGCGCTGGCGCGCAGCTCCGCGATCGCCGCCTCGGGGTCGCCACCCGGCCGCCGTCCGACGACCACCGCGACCCGCGCGTGGCCCTGCCAGCCGAGCGCCGTCACCCGCGTGGCGAGGGCGTCGTCGACCTCCCCGCGCACGAGCGCGTCGACGACGAGCGCCTCCAGGCGGGCGTCCCAGGCGCCCCGCGCCTCAGCGGCGCGCGCGTAGACGCCGGCCGCGGTGAAGGCCACCTCGCGGGAGTACCGCAGCACGGCCTCGCGCAGCGCCGGCTGCCCGGCGGCGTCCGCCAGGTCGGGCACGGCGTCCTCGACGGTGTCGACCACCACCCGGACGACCTGCAGCGTCTGGTGCAGGGAGACCGCGCGCGTCAGCTCGCGCGGAGCGGTGCCGAAGACGTCGGCGGATACCTCCGGGCGCCGGCCGGGGGAGCGGTACCAGGCCACGAACGCCGAGATGCCCGCCTGGGCCACCAGCCCCACCCACGAGCGCTCCTGCGGGCCCATCGCCGCGTACCAGGGCAGCCGCTCGTCGAGGCGGGCGAGCGCGGCGGCGGCCATGCCGGGCGTGCCGGCGTGCAGCCTCGCGAGGGCCTCGCCGTCCGCGCGCCCGTCGGTGGGTCCCTCCTCGGCCACCGCCCCAGGATAGGTGGATCTTGGAGGTTCCCTCCAAGCCCGCGCCCCTCCTGCGGGCCGGCGGCGAGGACGGGATGGGCAGGGAGGTTCCCGGCGCGTTACTGTCGCGGAACCCGAACCGCCGTCGGGCGAGCCCGGGGGGCGCTGAGACGGAAGGACCGCATGGGACTGCTGGACCGGTTGCGCAACCGCGCCGTGATCGCCCGCACGCAGGGGATCAGGCCCGCGCTGAAGCCGCCTGTGGCACTGGTGCCGAGGCGACGCGGGGTCATCGCGCCCCTCGACGCCGTGGAGGAGGGCCGCCTGCGCGAGCGGCTCGAGAACGACCCGAACGACGAGATGGCCTTCCGCCGCCTCGCCGACATCGTCCGCCGCCGGGCGGCGGAGGGGCACGCCGCGGGCGACCCGCAGCGGGCCGCCGACGACGCCGTCTGGGCGCTGGCGGAGGAGATGGCCCGCAACGGCCGGGCCTGGTTCCCGCTGATCGAGCTCGGCCGCCTGTCGGTGCACGAGGACCGCGAGGGCGCCCTGCGCCGGTTCGCGACCGCCGCCGACCGCGACACCAGCGGCAAGGCGCTCGCCGAGAGCCTGTGCATCCTGCGCGAGGCGGGCCTGGCGGACGAGGCCCTGGGCCTCGGCGTCGGGCACTGGCGCCCCCGCGAGCACGACCCCGAGGCCGGGCGGCACCTCGTGCACGCAGCGGTGGACGCCGGCCGGATCGCCGAGGCGCGCCGGTACCTGGAGTCCTTCGAGCAGTTCCCCGACCCGGAGCGGGTCGCGGGCGTGCGCGCCGAGCTCGAGCGCGCCATCGCCGACGCCGACAACCGCAAGGGCGGCTTCA
>NZ_JBZYWI010000002.1:0-54133 GCF_058932755.1 Quadrisphaera sp. DVD1 | reverse complement strand
GCCGGGCCAGCTCGCGGGCCAGCTCCGCGGCGACCCGGGCCGGCGCGGAGGGGTCGGCGAAGGTGGCGGTGCCGACCTGCACGGCGCTGGCCCCGGCCGCGATCATCTGCAGCGCGTCGGCGCCGGAGGCCACGCCGCCCACGCCGACGATCGGCGCCCGCGGCAGGGCGCCGGCGCGCATCGCGGCGTGCAGCTGCCACACGCAGCGCACGGCGACCGGGCGGATCGCCGGGCCGGAGGTGCCGCCGGTGACGCCGGCCAGCTGCGGGCGCAGGGTGACGGGGTCGATGACCATGCCCAGCAGCGTGTTGATGGCGGTCAGTCCGCTCGCGCCGCCCTCGAGGCAGGCGCGCGCGACCGCAACGATGTCGGTGACGTCCGGGGAGAGCTTGGCGAGCACCGGCACGCCCGGGCGGGACGCCGCGGTGACGGCGGCGAGCACCTCGTGCGAGGCGCCGGGGTCGCAGGCGAAGACCAGCCCGCGCGAGGCCACGTTCGGGCAGGAGATGTTGACCTCGATGGCCGCCACGGCGTCCTCGTCGGCCAGGCGGGCGGCCAGGGCGGCGAACTCCTCCACGCTGCCGCCGGCGATCGAGACCACCGGCGTCGCGCCGGCCGCCGCGAGCGCCGGCAGGTCGACGGCGCAGAACGCCTCGACCCCCGGGCCCTGGAGCCCGATGGAGTTGAGCATCCCCGAGGGGGTCTCGGCCATCCGCGGCGTGGGGCGCCCGGAACGCGCGGAGAGCATCACGGACTTCGTGACGACGGCGCCCAGGGCCGCGAGGTCGAGGTAGGGGGCCAGCTCGGCGCCGGCGGCCGCGCAGCCCGACGCGGTCATCGTCGGCCCCCGCAGGGCCAGGCCGGCCAGCTCGGTGGACAGGTCCACGTCGCTCGGGTCGAGCACGGCCCCTCGGCCGTCCCCGCGCTCGCCCGCGGGCGTGGTCGCAGGGGCGCTCACGTCGGGTCCCCGACCGGTGCGGCGGCGGCCACCGGGGCGGGTGCGCCGACGGCGTCCTCGGGCACGCGGGCGCCGCGGGGGCCGATGGCGTCCCAGCGCAGCGCGTCGCCGGGGAACGTCGGGCCCTCGGTGCAGGTGCGCACCATCCGGGTGGCGCCGTCCTGCCCGCGCACGGGCAGCACGCAGGTCATGCAGACCCCGACCCCGCAGGCCATCGACTCCTCGACGGCCAGCCAGCTGCGCGCGCCGGCGGCGGCGCTGGTCTCGTGCACGGCCCGCAGCATCGGCATCGGGCCGCACGCGTAGACCACCGGGCTCCCGCCGCCGAGGTGGGCCGCGCGGTCGAGCACCTCGGGCAGGACGTCGGTGACCCGGCCGCGGGTGCCGGCCGAGCCGTCGTCGGTGGTCACCTCCACGGAGTCGGCGACGTCGTCGAGCGCGGTGCGGGCGTCGACGGCGCTGGTGCCCAGCAGCCGGTCGAGGGTGGCGGCGCCGAGGACGGCGTCCACCCGGCTGCCCCGGGCGCGCAGGGCGGTGGCCAGCCAGCCCAGGGGCGCGGCGCCGTACCCGCCGCCGACGAGCACGGCGGGGATGCCGGGCTCGGGCAGCGGGAACGGGCGGCCGAGCGGCGCGGTCACGGCGAGGCGCTGGCCCCGGCGCAGCGCGGTGATGAGCGCGGTGCCCGGTCCGGCCGCGGCGACGACGACCTCGAGGGTGCCCAGCTCGGCGTCCGCGCGGTGGAGGGAGAACGAGCGGCGCAGGAGCATCCCGGAGTCGCCGGTGCCGCAGGCCACGAAGTGGCCCGGCCGCGCGGCGCGGGCCGCGGCGGGGCTGTGCAGCACCAGGTGCGTGTAGGCCCCGACCGGCCGGGTCGCCAGGACCTCGGCGCGGTCCTGCACCGGCGCGGCGCCGCTCACACCGCCCCGCCCGAGGCGGCGGCGCCGGAGGCCGCGTGCAGCGCCGCGGCGTGCTCCTGCAGCGAGCGCACGCGCACGCCCTCCCCCGCCTCGGCCGCGGCGCGGGCGGCGTCGATGGCCTGCACCGCCGCGGCGAACTGCTGCACCGTGGTGACCAGCGGGGTGTCCACCGCGGCGGTCGCGGCGCGGATCTCGTAGCCGTCGGCGCGCCCGGCGGTGCCGGTCGGGGTGTTGAACACGAGGGCGACGTCGCCGGCGAGGATCTGCTGGACGATCGTCGGCTCGCCCGCCGGCCCGGCGCCGGCGCTGTGCTTGCGCACCACCGTGCTGCGGATGCCGTTGCGGCGCAGCGTGGCGGCGGTGCCCTCGGTGGCCAGCACCTCGAACCCCAGGTCGGTGAGGCGCTTGACCGGGAAGAGCATCGCGCGCTTGTCCGGGTCGGCCACGGAGACGAAGATCCGCCCGCTCGTGGGCAGGCCCCCGTACGCCGCCGCCTGGGACTTCGCGAAGGCCGAGGGGAAGTCGACGTCGATGCCCATGACCTCGCCCGTGGAGCGCATCTCCGGGCCGAGCAGGCTGTCGACGACCATGCCCTCCGGGGTGAGGAAGCGCTTGAACGGCAGCACCGCCTCCTTGACCGAGACCGGGGAGTCCGGCGGGAGGTCGCCGCCGTCGCCGCTGGCCCGCAGCATCCCCTCCGCGCGCAGCTCGGCGATCGTGGCGCCGACGGCGATCCGCGCGGCGGCCTTGGCCAGCGCGACCCCGGTGGCCTTGGCCACGAACGGCACGGTGCGGCTCGCCCGGGGGTTGGCCTCCAGCACGTAGAGGACGTCGGAGGCGAGGGCGAACTGGACGTTGAGCAGGCCGCGCACGCCCACGCCGCGGGCGATGGCCTCGGTGGAGGTGCGGACCCGGGCCAGCACCGAGGCGCCCAGGGTGGCCGGCGGGAGCACGCACGCGGAGTCACCGGAGTGCACGCCCGCCTCCTCGATGTGCTCCATGATCCCGCCGAGGTAGACCTGCTCGCCGTCGAAGAGGGCGTCGACGTCGATCTCCACCGCGTCGTCGAGGAAGCGGTCGATGAGCACCGGGTGGTCGGGGCTGGCCACGGTGGCGCGCTCGACGTACCCGGCGAGGCTCTCCTCGTCGTAGACGATCTGCATGCCGCGCCCGCCGAGCACGTACGAGGGGCGCACGAGCACCGGGTAGCCGATGTCGGCGGCGATCACCGTGGCCTCGGCGACGCTGGAGGCGGTGCCGAAGACCGGCGCCGGCAGGCCGGCCCGCGCCAGGACCTCGCCGAACGCGCCGCGGTCCTCGGCCAGGTCGATCGCGGCCGGGCTGGTGCCCAGCACCGGGATCCCCTCGGCCTGCAGCTGCGCGGCCAGGCCGAGCGGCGTCTGACCGCCCAGGGTCGCGATGACGCCGACGACCTCGCCGGAGCGGGCCTCGGCCGCGAGCACCTCGAGGACGTCCTCGAGGGTCAGCGGCTCGAAGTAGAGCCGGTCTGAGGTGTCGTAGTCGGTGGAGACGGTCTCGGGGTTGCAGTTGACCAGGACGGTCTCGTAGCCGGCCTCGCGCAGCGCCATCACGGCGTGGACGCAGGAGTAGTCGAACTCCACGCCCTGCCCGATCCGGTTCGGGCCCGAGCCGAGGACGACGACCTTGCGCCGCCCGGTGACCTCGACCTCGTCCTCCTCGTCGTAGGCGGAGTAGTGGTACGGCGTGGCCGCGGCGAACTCCGCGGCGCAGGTGTCGACGGTCTTGAACACCGGCCGCACCCCCAGCGCGTGGCGCAGCGCGCGCACCTGCGCCTCGGTGGGGGCGTCGGGCGCGTCGCGCCGCAGCGAGGCCAGCTGGGCGTCGGAGAAGCCCCAGCGCTTGGCCGTGCGCAGCAGGTCGGCGTCCAGCGCCTCGGCGGCGCGGACCTTCCCGGCGACCTCCTCGATGCCCACCATCTGGTCGAGGAACCACGGGTCGATGCCGGTGGCCTCGTGGGCCCGGGCCACGCCCGCGCCCCCGCGCAGCGCCTGCTGCACGGTGACCAGGCGCCCGTCGGTGGGGCGCCGCGCGACCTCGAGGAGGCGCTCGACCTCCTCGGGCGAGGGGTCGGGGCCCTCCCAGGAGAAGCTCGAGCCGCGCTGCTCGACCGAGCGCAGCGCCTTCTGCAGCGCCTCGGGGAAGCTGCGGCCGATCGCCATCGCCTCGCCGACGGACTTCATCGTCGTGGTCAGCGTCGTGTCGGCCGCGGGGAACTTCTCGAAGGCGAAGCGGGGCACCTTGACGACGACGTAGTCCAGCGACGGCTCGAAGCTGGCCGGCGTCTCCTGGGTGATGTCGTTGGGCACCTCGTCGAGCGTGTACCCGACCGCCAGGCGCGCGGCGATCTTCGCGATCGGGAACCCGGTGGCCTTCGAGGCCAGGGCCGAGGAGCGCGAGACCCGCGGGTTCATCTCGATGACGATGATCCGGCCGGTGCGCGGGTCGACCGCGAACTGGATGTTGCACCCGCCCGTGTCGACGCCGACCTCGCGGATCACCGCGATGCCGATGTCGCGCAGCCGCTGGTACTCGCGGTCGGTGAGCGTCATGGCCGGGGCGACGGTGATGGAGTCGCCGGTGTGCACGCCCATCGGGTCGAGGTTCTCGATCGAGCAGACGACGACCACGTTGTCGTGGCGGTCGCGCATGAGCTCGAGCTCGTACTCCTTCCAGCCGAGGATCGACTCCTCCAGGAGCACCTCGGTGGTGGGGCTCGCGTGCAGGCCGGCGCCGGCGATGCGGCGCAGCTCGGCCTCGTCGTGGGCGAAGCCCGAGCCGAGCCCGCCCATGGTGAAGCTGGGCCGCACGACCACGGGGTAGCCGAGCTCCTCGGCCACCTCCAGGCACTCCTCGATCGAGTGCGCGGTGCGCGAGCGCGCGCTCTCGGCGCCGCAGCGCTCGACGACGCCCTTGAACGCCTCGCGGTCCTCCCCCAGCTGGATCGCCGCGACGTTGGCGCCGATGAGCTCGACGCCGTGGCGCTCCAGCGCCCCGCTCTCGTGGAGGGCGATCGCGGTGTTCAGGGCGGTCTGCCCGCCGAGGGTGGCCAGCAGCGCGTCGGGGCGCTCCTTGGCGATGATCGCCTCGACCACCTCCGGGGTGATCGGCTCGACGTAGGTGGCGTCGGCCAGCTCGGGGTCGGTCATGATCGTCGCCGGGTTGGAGTTCACGAGGATCACGCGCAGGCCCTCGGCCCGCAGCACGCGGCAGGCCTGGGTGCCGGAGTAGTCGAACTCGGCGGCCTGCCCGATGACGATCGGCCCGGAGCCGATGACCATCACGCTGGCGATGTCGGTGCGGCGGGGCATCAGCCCTCCTGCTCTGCGTCGGACGTCGGGTCGGTCTGGGCGGCGGCGGACGGCGCCTCGCCGCGGACGCCGCTCGCGCGGGGGCCGTGCGGGGCGGTGACCAGGGGCGGCAGCGCCGCGCCCGGGTCGGTCATGAGCGTGACGAACCGGTCGAAGAGGTAGTTGGCGTCGTGCGGGCCGGCCGCCGCCTCGGGGTGGTACTGGACGCTGAACGCCGGCCGGTCGGCGACCCGCAGCCCCTCCACGACGTCGTCGTTGAGGCACACGTGGCTCACCTCGGCGAGGCCGAAGGGGGTCTCGACCGGGGCGTCCACCGGCGCGTCGACGGCGAAGCCGTGGTTGTGCGCGGTGACCTCCACCCGCCCGGTGGCGCGGTCGAGCACGGGCTGGTTGACCCCGCGGTGGCCGTAGCGCAGCTTGTACGTGCCGAGCCCGAGGGCGCGCCCCAGCAGCTGGTTGCCGTAGCAGATCCCGAAGAAGGGGATCCGGCGGTCGAGGACCTCGCGCAGCAGGCCGACCTCGTGCACCGCCGCGGCCGGGTCGCCCGGGCCGTTGGAGAAGAACACCCCGTCGGGGCCGACGGCCAGGAGGTCGTCCAGGGCCGCGGTGGCGGGCAGCACGTGGACGTCGATCCCGCGCTGGGCCAGCTGGTGCGGCGTCATGGACTTGATCCCGAGGTCCAGCGCGGCGACGGTGAGCCGGCGCTCGCCCACGGCCGGGACTAGGTACGGCTCGCTCGTGCTGACCTCGCCGGCCAGGTCGGTGCCGGCCATCGCGGGGGCGGAGCGCACGCGGGCCAGCAGCTCGTCGTGGGGCCGGGCGGCGTCGGCGCCGGAGAACACCCCCACCCTCATCGCGCCGCGCTCGCGGAGGTGGCGGGTCAGTGCCCGGGTGTCGACCCCGCTGATGCCCACCACGCCCTGGTCGGCGAGCTCGTCGGCCAGCTCGCGCTGCGAGCGCCAGCTGCTGGCCCGGCGGGCGGGGTCGCGCACGACGTAGCCGGCGACCCAGATCCTCGAGGACTCGTCGTCCTCGTCGTTCCAGCCGGTGTTGCCCACGTGCGGGGCGGTCATGACGACCACCTGCCGGTGGTAGCTGGGGTCGGTGAGGGTCTCCTGGTAGCCGGTCATCGCGGTGCAGAACACCGCCTCGCCGACGGTGGTGCCGCGGGCGCCGTAGGCGGCGCCCGCGAAGGTCCGCCCGTCCTCCAGGACGAGGACCGCGGCCTCGCTCCCGCCCGCCCCCGTGCTGCCCGTGCTGCTCGTCGTGCTCACGCCGCTCCCTCTCCCGAACCCACCAGGCCGCTGACGGCGGTGACCAGCCGGTCGGCGTCCGCCCGCCGGCGGCAGCGCACCGCCGTGTCGAGCTCGGCCTCCCCGAGCTGCCACGTCACCACCACGAGACCCTCCTCCTCCACCGTGAACTTCCCGACCGCCCCGCGCTGGCGGCGCACCGCTCGCAGGTCCGCGCGCGGCACCCGGAACGAGGGCGCCCCGCCGCGCTCGACCACGAGGCCGGTGGCGTCGAGGCCGACGGCGACCGCGCTGCGCGCGCCCAGGCCGTGGGCCACCACCCGCTCGAACGGCCGGCCGGCCCAGGTGGTGGACACGTAGGTGCCCTCCACCGGCTCCAGCGCCCAGGCGCCGTCCGGCTCCGACGGTGCGGGTGCCGGGGCGGGCAGGCCCGCCTGCTCGCCGCCGCGGCGGCGCCAGCCGCGCCACATCAGCCACCAGGCCACCGGCACGAGCGCGAGCATCGCGACGCCGGCGATCACCCGTTCCACGGGTCACCGCCCGAGCCGGGTGCGCGGCGCGGCTGCGCCAGCTGCCCGTCGAGGACGGTGGCGTGGCCGCGCCAGAAGGTGGCCACGACCGCGCCGGGCAGCTCGGTGCCCGCGAAGGGGCTGTTGCGCCCGCGGGTGGCCATCGCGGCGGGGTCGACCGTCCAGCGCGCGGCGGGGTCGACGAGGACGACGCTGCCCGGCTCGCCCGCGGCGAGCGGGCGCCCCTGGTCCGCCACGCGGCCGATCCTGGCCGGTGCCGCCGACAGCACGCGCGCCACCCCGGCCCAGTCCAGGTGGCCGGTCTCGACGAGGGCGTGCTGGACGACGCTGAGCGCGGTCTCCAGCCCGGTCATCCCCATCGCCGCGGCGGCCCACTCGCAGTCCTTGTCCTCGACCGGGTGGGGGGCGTGGTCGGTGGCGACGGCGTCGATGGTGCCGTCCGCCACGGCCTCGCGCAGCGCCTGGACGTCCTCCGCGGAGCGCAGCGGCGGGTTGACCTTGAAGACCGGGTCGTAGCCGCGCACGGACTCGTCGGTGAGCAGCAGGTGGTGCGGGGTGACCTCGGCGGTGACGTCGGTGCCGCGGGCCTTCGCCCAGCGGATCAGCTCGACGCTGCCGGCCGTGGAGACGTGGCAGACGTGCAGGCGGGAACCGACGTGCGCGGCGAGCAGCACGTCGCGGGCGATGATCGCCTCCTCGGCCACGGCGGGCCAGCCGCGCAGGCCCAGGACGCCGGACAGCGCGCCCTCGTGCATCTGCGCGCCCTCGGTCAGCCGGGGCTCCTGGGCGTGCTGGGCCACCACCCCGTCGAAGGCCTTGACGTACTCCAGCGCGCGGCGCATGAGCACGGCGTCGTGGACGCACCTCCCGTCGTCGGAGAAGACCCGGACGCCGGCGGCGGAGTCGGCCATCGCGCCCAGCTCGGCCAGGCGCTGGCCCTCCAGGCCGATGGTCACGGCACCGACCGGGCGGACGTCGACCCAGCCGGCGGCGCGGCCCAGGCGCCAGACCTGCTCCACGACCCCCGCGGTGTCGGCGACCGGAGCGGTGTTGGCCATGGCGTGCACGGCCGTGAACCCGCCCCGGGCGGCGGCGCGGGTGCCGGACTCGACCGTCTCGGCGTCCTCGCGCCCGGGCTCGCGCAGGTGCGTGTGCAGGTCGACCAGGCCCGGCAGGGCGACCAGCCCGTCGGCGTCCACGACCACCGCCCCGCTGGTGTCGCCGGTGCCCGCGGGCGCCACCTCGGCGATCGTCCCGCCGCGCAGGACGACGTCGGCGGGCTCCCCGCCGATCGGGCGGGCCCCGCGCAGCACGTACGCGGTGGTCTCGGTGGTCATGCGTCCTCCCCGGCGAGCAGCAGGTACAGGGCGGCCATCCGGACCGCGACCCCGTTGGAGACCTGCTCCACGATCCGGGAGCGGGTGCCGTCGGCGGCCTCGGCGGTGATCTCCAGGCCGCGGTTCATCGGCCCGGGGTGCAGCAGGACGGCGTGGTCGGGCAGCAGCGCGAGCCGCCGCGCGTCCAGGCCGTAGCGGCGGGAGTACTCCCGCGCGGAGGGGAAGAAGGCGGCGTCCATGCGCTCGAGCTGCACCCGCAGCGCCATCACGGCGTCGAGGCCCTCGAGCGCGCCGTCGAGGTCGTAGGAGACCCGGCACGGCCACGACTCCACGCCCACCGGCAGCAGCGTGGGCGGGGCGACGAGCGTGACGTCGGCGCCGAGGGTGTGCAGCAGCAGGACGTCGGAGCGGGCGACCCGGCTGTGCAGCACGTCGCCGACGATGCCGACCCGCAGGCCCGCGAGGTCGGCGCCGGTCGCGGGCCCTCCCCCGCCGACGAGGTGGCGGCGCAGGGTGAAGGCGTCGAGCAGGGCCTGCGTGGGGTGCTCGTGGGTGCCGTCGCCGGCGTTGAGGACGGCGCTGCGCGTCCAGCCCGCGCGGGCCAGGCGGTGCGGGGCGCCCGACGCCGGGTGGCGCACGACGACGGCGTCCGCGCCCATCGCCTCCAGGGTCAGCGCGGTGTCCTTGAGGCTCTCGCCCTTGGAGACGCTCGAGCCCTTGGCGCTGAAGGTGATGACGTCGGCCGACAGCCGCTTGGCGGCCGCCTCGAAGGAGATGCGGGTGCGGGTGGAGTCCTCGAAGAAGAGGTTGACCACCGTGCGCCCGCGCAGGGCCGGTAACTTCTTGATCTCGCGCTGCTGGGTGCCGGCCATCTGCTCGGCGACGTCGAGGACCTGCACGGCCTCGTCGCGGGAGAGGTCGGCGGCGGAGAGCAGGTGCTTCACGACAGCGCCCCGGGGGCGCCGGGCGCCTCGGGCGCCTCAGGCGCCTCGATGAGGACGGCGTCGCGCCCGTCGGTCTCCTCGAGCAGCACGCGCACCCGCTCGGCGGCCGCCGTCGGGAGGTTCTTGCCCACGTGGTCGGCGCGGATCGGCAGCTCGCGGTGGCCGCGGTCGACGAGGACGGCGAGGCGGACGGCGCGGGGGCGGCCCAGGTCGTTGAGGGCGTCCAGCGCGGCCCGCACGGTGCGGCCGGAGAAGAGCACGTCGTCGACGAGGACGACGATCCTGTCGTCCACGCCGCCGGGGGGCAGCGCGGTGGGCAGCAGCGTGCGCGCGGGCTGGCGGCGCAGGTCGTCGCGGTACATCGTCACGTCGAGGGAGCCGGCGATCGCCGCGGCGTCCACGCCGGGCTCGACCGCGGCGATCCGCTCGGCCAGGCGGCGGGCGAGGTGCACGCCGCGGCGGGGGACGCCCAGCAGCACCAGGCCCTCGGGGCCGTGGTTGCGCTCGAGCAGCTCGTGGGCGATGCGGGTGAGCGCGCGGGAGACCTCCGGCGCTTCCAGCACCGGGCGCAGTGACGCCATCTGGCGACTCCTTCCCCGCCTCACAGGACGGAGGTTGAAGGACGTCGAACGGCGCTCAGGCTACTGCACCGGCTCGGGGGCCCCCGTGGACGGGCCTGGGCGTGCTGGGCCCGCGACGCAGAGCCACCAGCTCGCACCGAGCGTGGGCACTAGTCACTCTGGGTGACTCAACTCACGCGGTGACCCGCGGTGCAGTTGACTCCGGGGTGACTCTTCGTGACGATCATCGAGGATCTTCTGTGCACCATCATCGAGGAATGGGGGTCGGCCGTGGCTGAAGAGGGCACTGGCTACGCCAAGGCGCTGGGCGGGAGGCTGCGCGCCATCCGCACCCAGCAGGGCCTGTCGCTGCAGGGCGTGGAGCAGCGCTCCGGCGGGCAGTGGAAGGCGGTCGTGGTCGGCTCCTACGAGCGGGGCGACCGGGCGGTGACCGTGCAGCGGCTGGCGGAGCTGGCCGACTTCTACGGGGTGCCGGTCTCGGCGCTGCTCCCGGACTCCGGCCCGATCGGCCACAGCGAGCCGCCGCCGAAGCTCGTGCTCGACCTCGAGCAGCTGCAGTCGGTGCCGAGCGAGAAGGCCGGTCCGCTGGCCCGCTACGCGGCCACGATCCAGAGCCAGCGCGGGGACTACAACGGCAAGGTGCTCTCCATCCGCGCCGACGACCTGCGCGCGCTGGCGGTCATCTACGACCTGCCGCCGTCGGAGCTGGCCGAGGAGCTCATCAGCTGGGGCGTGCTCGACCCGGACGCGCGCCGCGCCGTCCGGATCGCCGGGGACCTGACCCCCAGCTGACCCCGACCCGCCTCACGAGGAAGGCCCCCGCACCAGTCCGGTGCGGGGGCCTTCCTCGTGCGCGCGACGTCAGTCGACCAGGCTCGGCTTGAGGCTCAGCAGCCGGCCCAGCAGGCCGTTGACGAACGCGGCCGAGTCGTCGGTGGACAGGTCCTTGGCGAGGCCCACCGCCTCGTCGACGGCCACGGCGTCCGGGACCTCGTCGGCCCACAGCAGCTCGAAGGCGCCGATGCGCAGGAGGTTGCGGTCGACCGCCGGCATCCGGTCCAGCGTCCAGCCCTGGGAGTAGGTGGACAGCAGCTCGTCGATGCGCTCGCGGTGGGCCTGCACGCCCTCGACCAGCGCGACGGAGTACTCCGGCACCGGGACGTGGCCGCTGGCGAGGCGCTCCCCCGCGAGGGTCAGCGGGTCCAGGGACCGCTGCTCGGCCTCGAAGAGGATGTCCAGCGCCCGCTTGCGGGCCTTGGTGCGGGCAGCCACTAGTTGACGCGACCCAGGTAGTCGCCGGTGCGGGTGTCGACCTTGATCTTCACGCCCTGGTCGAGGAAGAGCGGCACCTGGACCTGGTAGCCGGTCTCGACGGTCGCCGGCTTGGTGCCGCCGGTGGAGCGGTCGCCCTGCAGGCCCGGCTCGGTGTAGGTGACCTCGAGGACCACGGAGGTCGGCAGCTCGACGTACAGCGGCGTGCCCTCGTGCAGCGCGACGGTCACGTCGGTGCTCTCGAGCATGAAGTTCTTGGCGTCGCCCACGGTGGCCTCGGGCACGTTGATCTGGTCGTAGGTGCTCGAGTCCATGAAGACGAAGTCGTCGCCGTCGCGGTAGAGGTACTGCATGTCGCGCTTGTCGACGGTGGCCGTCTCGACCTTCGTCCCCGCGTTGAACGTGCGGTCCACGACCTTGCCGGAGAGCACGCTCTTGAGCTTGGTGCGCACGAAGGCGCCGCCCTTGCCGGGCTTCACGTGCTGGAAGTCGATGACCGACCACAGCTGGTTGTCCAGGTTCAGCACCAGGCCGTTCTTCAGGTCGTTCGTGCTCGCCACGTCGCAGGTCCTTCTCGTCGTCGGTTCGGGCACCCGCGGGGCGGGCGGTGATCGTCGCTCCCGGGCCGCGGGTGGTCAGCAGCGCACGGGATCGCCGCCCATCCTAGCCGAGCGGGCGGGAGGCGCTCCTCCGCGCGGGCGGCGGACCTCCCCCTCGCCTGCGATGGCGCGGGGCGTTCCCGTGCCCGTCTGGAGGGCACAGGGCCGCCCCGTGCTCACCCGCAACGGGCACAGATCCACCCACTGCGGTGCCGAGCTGGGGTCAACCGGCGAGGACGCCGTCCACCAGCGCGCTCCGCCCGGCCGGGACCTCGACCGGGGACGCCCAGCCGCGCGGATCCGGCCGGTTCGCGCGGCAGCGCGTCCCCACTCGCGCCGGTGCGCCTCCCCCGCGATGGCGCGGGGCGTTCCCCGTGCCCGTCTGGAGGGCACAGGGCCGCCCCGTGCTCACCCGCAACGGGCACAGATCCACCCACTGCGGTGCCGAGCCGGAGTCAACCCGCGAGGACGCCGTCCACCAGCGCGCTCCGCCCGGCCAAGACCTCGACCGGGATCGGCGCCGACACGACCTGCGCCTCACCGTCGATGGGCAGCCACGCGCCGCCCGCGACGGAGTACTCACCGCTGTAGTGGGTGGTCAGGGTGACCTCGTACGCGCCGGGCGCGCTGTAGGCGTGCGTCAGCCGCAGGTCCGGGTATGGCGCGCCCGGGTCGGTGGTCGGCCCCAGGGACGCCCCGTCGCCGAAGCTCCACGAGAACCGCTCCGGCACGGCCCGGACCCGCACGGGGAAGCCGACCACGACCGTGTCGAGCTCGACCGGCGCCGCGTCGGCGTAGACGTTGGTGCCCACGCCGACGAGCGCGTACCCGTTGTCGGGCTGCAGACGCGGGGTGCCCGACGGCAGAGGGAGGCGCTGGAGGTCGGCCTGCGTGAAGCCGGGGAACTCGGGCGCCGCAGCAGCCGCCTCGGCGGCGGTGAGGCAGCGGGTGTCGACCTGGTCCCACTGAGGGGGCTGGACGCCGGCCGGCGACCGGAAGAGCCAGTATTGGAAGTACCCGTCGGGGCAGGCCTGTGTGGCATTGACGCAAACATTGTCCAGCCCGCCGGCTTCGGGGGCGTTGCCCGAACAGGCGACAACATATTTGTATGCGTAGGCAGATTGTGCAGGCGAGGACACGCTGCCTGTCGCACTTCTACTCTGATCCAGGTGCAATTGACCACGGATCGCCGTTGCATCGTGATCAAAACGACCACTGAATTCGCCCGTACTGGGGGTGCTAACGAGCGCCATGGATGCGGCTATGAGCACAACGCGGCCCACCGCAAGCGACACTCCTACAAGCGCGCGCATTTACGTTCCAGATTGCGCGATGCCGAAGGCCACCCACCGGTCTTCGCGCCACTCTGCGAAGAACGTCGCACTAGCGGGGGGAGTTGCGGCGAAACGCTCCTGCACCTCACCGCTTGAATCGAGCACTTCGAAAGCGGCCTCCTCAAGGCGGAACTCCACCTCGACACCCGCTTCCCCCGGGGGTGGAGCCGCGCTACTCAAAATGTTCACATCGACTCCGCGGAAGGAGCCTCCTTCCGCGTGCGTACTGGTCACTCGATCAATGAAGCGACTACATGACGCGCAATCTTCGGAAGAAATGCTCTTAAGCTGCTGCGTGTCCCCAGACGCGTAGGCGTACTCCAGCACGGTGAACCAGTGGCGCACGAAGGCCTCCGCGCCGGCGGCCGTGCGCTCCGCGGCCTCGGGCGGCAGGGTCGGAGCCACCGCGGTGGGCGACGGGCTCGCCGTCACGGGCTCCGTCGGCGAGGCGCTGCTGGCGCTCGGGGACGGCACGGCGTCCGGCTCGTCGCCCGAGCAGGCGACCACGCCCAGCAGGCAGGCGGTGATCAGCCCCGCAGCCAGCGCTTCCCGCATGCCCGGACCCTAGCCAGGACTCCACCGCGCGGTCAGGCGAGGACGACCCGGCCTGTGGATGGGCGACCGCGCGGGTGAGCGCCGTCACCGAGCGCCCACCCCAGGTGACGCCCGGGACGAGGAGCGTCAGGCGGAGATCTCGGTGTAGGCGGCGACGAGCAGCGACGGGTCGGGGCCCTCGAGGCGACCGGGGCGGGCCAGGTCGTCGAGGACGACGAAGCGCAGCAGGTCGCCGCGGGTCTTCTTGTCCTTGCGCATGGCCTCGACGAGCTGGGGCCAGCGGTCGCCGCGGTAGGTCAGGGGAAGGCCCAGCGAGCCGAGGATCGAGCGGTGGCGGTCGGCGACCTCGTCGGACAGCCGGCCCGCGGCCCGCGCGAGCTCCGCGGCGAAGACCATCCCGATGCTCACCGCCGCGCCGTGGCGCCACTCGTAGCGCTCCACGAGCTCGACGGCGTGGGCCAGCGTGTGGCCGTAGTTGAGCACCTCGCGCAGCCCCGACTCGCGCAGGTCCTTCCCCACGACGTCAGCCTTGACGCGGATCGCCCGCTCGACGAGCTCGCGCACCACCGGGGCGTCCCAGGCGCGCACCGCCGCGGGGTCGGCCTCGATGAGGTCGAGGATCACCGGGTCGGCGATGAAGCCGCACTTGACCACCTCGGCCATGCCGGCGACGAGGTCGTTGACCGGCAGGGTCGCGAGCGCCCCCAGGTCGCACAGCACCCCCGCCGGCGGGTGGAAGGCCCCGACGAGGTTCTTGCCCTCGGAGGTGTTCAGCCCGGTCTTGCCGCCGACCGCGGCGTCGACCATCGCCAGCAGGGTCGTGGGCACGTGCACGACCCGGACGCCGCGCAGCCAGGTCGCGGCGACGAAGCCGGCGAGGTCGGTGACCGCTCCCCCGCCGACGCCGACGACGGCGTCCGAGCGCGTGAAGCCGGCCTGCCCAAGCACGCCCCAGCAGAACGCGGCGACCTCGGCGCGCTTGGCGTCCTCGCCGTCGGGAACCTCGGCCAGCAGCGCCTCGTACCCGGCGGCGACGAGGTCCTCGCGCACGGCCTCCCCGGTGGTGCGCAGCGCCCGGGGGTGCACGACGAGCACCCGCTGCACCTTCTCGCCGAGCATCGCGGGCAGCTCGCCCAGCAGCCCGGTGCCCACGAGCACGTCGTAGGGAGCGTCGCCCTCGACCCGGATCCTCGTCACGGCGTCCGCCGGTGCGCTCTCGACCACGGGAGGAGTCTAGGAGCGGCGACGGCGTCCGGTCGGACGAGCGGTGGCCGTCACAGGGGGACGCGCTCCTCGCGCCCGTCCGGCCAGCGGACGACGACGACCTCGCCGTCCTCCCCGCCCTCGACGCGGACGCCGACCTCGCGCCGCAGCGCCGCCGGGTCCACCGGCTCCCCCGACAGGACCACGGCCACCACGACCAGCGCGGACTCCGCGAGCGGCTCCGAGGTCAGCACGGGCACCCGGACGCCGCGGCCCAGGGCGTTCGGCGCGTGCTCGGCCACCGACGCCGACAGGTCTCCGCCCAGCGCGACGAGCCAGCTCCCCGTGCCGTCGGGCGCTTGGGCGGCGGCGACCCCGGCCTCTGCGCGCGGCCCTGGGGCCGTCGCACCGCTGAGCGCGTAGCCGGACACCTCCAGGCGCGCGCCCGCGGCGCCGATCACCCGCAGCACCCGCACCTCCACCGCGCCGTCCACGGCGGAGGCCATCCGCAGCACGGCGCCGGAGGCCGCCCCGTCGGTGCGGGAGCCGGCGGGCGCGAACCGGTGCGCGGACGCGATGGCGGTGGGGGCCAGCGCCGTGACGGAGGACCCGGCCCGCCACGACCGCTGGCCGTCCGGGCCCACGAGCACCGCGTCGCCGTCGGGCGTGCGCACCACGGCGGTGCCGTCGCTGCAGTCGGTCACCGGAGCGGTCGCGCTGGAGTACGCCAGGCGGGCGTAGTACGGGTCGTCGGGCCACGGCGCGCCCAGCTCGCGCTCCTGCAGCGGGCGCGCGCCGCTGGGGTCGAGCAGGCGCACGATCCCGTCCGAGCGCGTGCCCTGCACCAGCCAGCCCGGCACGGCGAGCGGGCGCACGACGTCGCCCTGCTCGACCGGCAGGTCGCGCTCCACCGCCGTCCACGCCGGGTGGTCCGGTGGCAGGAGCAGCCCGGCGAACGCCTTGCTCATCCAGTACGGCGAGGCCGGCCCCGAGTAGGGCTGCACCATCGGCAGGTGCTCCCCGTGCCAGCCCAGGGGCAGCGTCCCGCCGTCCAGGACCCCGGCGTCGACGAAGGAGCGCAGCACCCCGCTCGCCAGCCGCCGGGTCAGCCCCGGCTCCAGGGAGCCGGCCCCGACGAGCTCCGCCGCCCACAGCGGGGCCACGACCGCGGCTCGGTAGGTCATCGAGCGCCCCTGCTGCACCGGCGAGCCGTCCCCGCCCACGAGGTGGGCCAGGTCGTGCAGGTAGGGGCCCACCCGCTCGGCGAAGGCCGCGGCGCGCTCCGGAGCGCGCTGCGGGCCGACCATCCGCGACCACAGCAGCGGGTAGAAGTGCATCGCCCAGCCGTTGTAGGAGTCGAAGCGGCGGCCTCCGCTGCGGTCGCCGTCGGTGTACCAGCCCTGCCCGAGGTACCAGCCGTCGACGCGATCCAGCGCTGCGGCGACGCCCTCCGGGTCGCTCGGGCCGCCGACGGACTCCAGGAAGGTGAGCACCACGACCCGGAACATCACCCAGTTGTTGGGGTGGGTCTCGCAGTGCAGGAAGTCCGCCAGGTACCGGACCACGTCGGCCTGGACGCCGGCCGGCAGGGAGTCCCACAGCCAGGGGCGCGTCTCGTGCAGCGCGATCGCCACCGACGCCGCCTCCACCAGCGACTGGGACAGGTCCTCCAGCGGTGGCCACGCCTCCGGCCCGCCGGGGCGGACGCCGGCCGCCAGGCCGCGCGCGTAGCGCTCCACGAGCCTGCTGCGCACCGGCTCGGGGGCGTGCGGGATGCGGAAGGCGGCGAGCAGGAAGGTCCGCGCGAACCCCTCGAAGCCGTCGCTGCGCCTCCCGGCGCTGCTGGGCCGCGGACCGGGGAGGTCGTACAGCGCCCCGAGCGGGCTGGCGTGCGGCGCCACCCCCTCCAGCAGGGTGTCGGCGACCGCCTCCCAGTGCGCGCGCCCCCACCCGGTCCGGGGCGAGAGGACCCGGTCCTCGGGCACGTCGCGCACGTCCACTCAGCGGCCCTCGACGCCCTCGTCGGGGAGCAGGCTCGCCAGGCCCCCGCGCAGGTGGGCCAGGAACACCGGGTCGGAGTAGGCCCGCGGCTCGTGCCCGAGCGCGGTGCACCACGTGCGGCCGGCGCCGTAGGTGCCCGCCCACACGAGGGGGTGGTCCGCGCCCATCTTCCCGCCGGAGTAGGTGCGCTCGTCGACGGTGGCCAGCACCCGCACCCGCCCGCGCGGGTTGGTCGTGAAGTCGTACCACTCGTCGACCGGGCTCCAGCCGGCCGGCAGGCAGGCGGTCGAGGGGTGGTCGGCGTCCTCGACCACCACCGTCGCGGTCTGCAGCTCGGGGTGGCTGTCGAAGCGGGCGCCGACGATCCGCTCGAACTCCTGCCAGCTCGGCTCGGCCGTGGTGGCCGCGTGGACGCCGGCGAAGGCGCCGCCGCGGTGCAGCCACCCCCCGAGCGCCGTCCGCTGGTCGGCGTCCAGCACGTCACCGGAGGTGGAGAGCCAGACCACCAGCAGGACGCCGCCCAGCCGCTCCTCGGTGAAGACCGAGGGGTCCTCCGTGTGCTCGACGCCGAGGCCCCGCTCGGCGGCGAGCGCGGTGAGCGCCCGGACGCCGTCCGGGATGGACTCGTGGCGGTAGCCGGTGGTCCGCGTGAAGACGACCACCTCGGGAGCGCGCTCGGGCGCGTCGGCGGCGCTCACGGCAGGGCCGCCACGTCGAGGCGGCTGAGGTCGACGGGCCACCGCAGCGGCTCGCCCAGCGCGAGGCGCTCGAGCTCCTGGGCCATCATCGCGCCCATCCGCCGGCACTCGCGGCCCAGGGAGCCGGCGATGTGCGGGGTGATGACGACGTTGGGGAGCCCGCGCAGCGGCGCGTCCGGCGGCAGGGGCTCGGGCTCGGTGACGTCGAGCACCGCCTGCAGGTCGGGGCGCTCGGTGAGCACGCGCACGAGGTCGTCGGGCTGGACCACGGCGCCGCGGGCGGTGTTGAGCAGGGTGGCCCCGACCGGCATCGCGCGCAGGTGCGCGGCGGTGATCATCCCGCGGGTGCCCTCGTGCAGCGGGGCGTGGACGCTGACGACGTCGCAGGCGGCGAAGAGCTCCTCGAGCCCGACGAGGCGGACGCCGAGCTCGCGCGCGGCCGCCTCCGGCAGGTAGGGGTCGTAGGCGACCAGCTCCACCTCCGAGACCGCCAGCCGGCGGCAGACCTGCCGGCCCACCTCGCCCAGCCCGACCAGTCCGACGGTCGCGCCGTAGGTGCCCGGCACCGCGGCCAGCACGGCCGCCTCGCTCTGCGCGTCGGGGGCGCGCAGGAACGACCACAGTCGCTTGAGCGAGAAGTAGACGGCGGCCACGGTGTAGTCGGCGACCGGGACGGCGTTGCCCGCGACGGCGCTGGAGACGACGATCCCCCGCTCGACCAGCGCGTCGGTGACGAACCCCCGCACCGAGCCGGCGCCGTACAGGACGGCGCCCAGCCGCGGCGCCCGCGCCAGGAACGCCTCGTCCATCACCGGCGCGCCCCAGCCGGAGAGGACCACCTCGACGTCCGCGAGGGCGCTCGCGCCGCGGGCGGCCTCCTCGGCGGTGAGCACGGGCGGCTCGCCGTCGGTCCAGCGGCGCACCTGCGCGCGCTCATCGGGGCCGTAGATCTGGTTGAAGGCGTCGGCGCCGAGGACGTAGGCCGCCCGCAGCCGCCTCATGCCTGGGTGATCAGCTTGTGCGTGAGGTAGCCCGCGACCGCCTCGGGGCCGCCCTCGGAGCCGTAGCCGCTCTCCTTGACGCCGCCGAAGAAGGTGTCCACCCCGCCCAGGTTGAAGGCGTTGACCGAGACCATGCCGGCCTCGAGGGCCGCGGGGACCTGCGCCGCGGTGGTCAGCGAGCCCGTGAAGACGTAGGAGCCCAGGCCGAACGGCAGCCGGTTGGCCGCGGCGACGACCTCCTCGGTGGAGGAGAACGTCGAGGTGACGGCGATCGGCCCGAACGGCTCCTCATTCATGAGCATCGCCTCCTCCGGGACGCCGGCGAGCACCGTCGGCTGCCAGAAGTACCCCTCGCCCGGCACGGCCGCACCGCCGACGAGCAGCTCCGCCCCCATGCCGACGGCGTCGGTGACCAGGCGCTCCATGGCCGCGATCCGGCGCGTGTTGGCCAGCGGCCCCACCTGGGTCTGCGGGTCCAGGGGGTCGCCCACCCGCAGGGCCGCCGTCAGCTCCGCGAACCGGGCGACGAAGGCGTCGTGCACCCGCTCGTGGACGTAGAACCGCGCCGGCGAGCCGCAGGACTGGCCGTTGTTGTGGAACTTGCTGCCGACCGCCGCGGTGGCGACCGCCTCGACGTCGACGTCGTCGAAGACGAGCACCGGCGCGTGCCCGCCGAGCTCGAGCATCGAGGGCTTGACGCCCTCGCTGGCCAGGGCCGCGATCTGCTTGCCCACCGGGGTCGACCCGGTGAAGGTCACCTTGCGGATGATCGGCGAGCGGATCAGGTGCGTGGAGATGTGGGCCGGGTCGCCGAAGACCATGCCGAGGACGCCGGCCGGCAGCCCGGCGTCCACGAGGGCCCGGGCCAGCTCCAGGGCGGTGGCCGGGGTCTCCTCGGCGGGCTTGATGACCATGGTGCACCCGGCCGCGAGGGCCGCCGCGATCTTGCGGGCGGGCACGGTGAGCGGGTAGTTCCACGGCGTGAAGGCGGCGACCGGGCCGATCGGCTCGCTGAGCACCACGGTCCGGCTCCCCAGCCCGCCGGTGGGCACCACCTTCCCGAAGGTGCGGAAGGCCTCACCGGCGAGGAAGCGGACGATCCCGGCGGTGAACGACACCTCGCCCCTGGCCTCGGCGAGGGTCTTGCCCTCCTCCACGGCCATCATCCAGGCGATGCTCTCCAGCCGGTCCTCGAGCAGGCCGGCGGCGCGCTCGAGGACCGCCGCCCGCTCGCTCGGGGGCGTGGCGCGCCACTCGGGGAAGGTGCGGGCCGCCGCCTGCAGCGCCCGGTCCAGGTCTGCGGTCGTCGCCTTGGGCACGCCCCCGAGGGAGCGCCCGGTCGTGGGGTTGACGACGTCCACGACGTCCCGCTCGTCGGCGCCGATCCACTCGCCGTCGATGAGCAGGGCCAGCTCGCGGTAGCCCTCGGCCGAGGTCTGCATGGGGTCCTCCCGTGGCCGCCCGGCTGCGGTACCGGGCCGATCAGGAGCCCGACAGTACGCCGCGCCCCAGAACAGCGGCAAGCGCTTCCCGAGCCCGCCCAGGACGGCCGGGGCACGCCATACTGGGCGCGCACGCCGGTCCCGCAGCCAGGAGGAGAGCCATGGACAGCCCCGCGACGCTGGCCGAGGTGGCCCGGGTCGCCGGCGTCTCGCTCGCCACGGCCTCGCGCGTGCTGAACGGTGGGCCGCGCCGCCCCCGCGAGGACCTGCGCACCCGCGTGCTCGACGCCGCCGGGCGGCTGCAGTACACGCCCAACGCCGCCGCCCAGGCGGTGGCCCGCGGGCAGACGACCGTCGTGGGCCTGGTCGTCCAGGACCTCGGCGACCCCTACTTCTCCGCCATCGCCGCGGGCGTGGTGCAGGCGGCGGACGAGCAGGGCCTCGTGACCACCATCTGCGACACCCGGCGCGACCCGGCGCGGGAGGTGCGGTACCTGGCGTCCCTGCGCCAGCAGCGCGCGCGGGCGGTGATCCTGGCCGGCAGCCGCACGGAGGACGCGCGCACGGCCGGCCTCCTGGCGGAGGAGGTGGAGGCCTTCCGGGCCTCCGGCGGGCGGGTCACCCTGATCAGCCAGCAGCGCTACGCCGCCGACACCGTCCTCGTGGAGAACCGCGCCGGCTCCCGGGCGCTGGCCGAGGAGCTGGTGCGGCTCGGCCACCGCGACTTCGCCGTGCTGGCGGGGCCCGCCGACCTGCGCACCTCCAGCGACCGGCTGACCGGCTTCCGGGAGGGCCTGGCCCGCGCCGGAGCGTCGCTGGCCCCGGGCCGGGTGCTGCGCGAGGACTTCACGCGCGACGGCGGCTACCGCGCGGCGCGGGCCTTCCTCGCGTCCGGCCTGAGCGCGTCGTGCCTGTTCGCCGTCAACGACGTCATGGCCGTCGGCGCCATGGCGGCGCTGCGCGACGCCGGGCTGCGCCTGCCCGAGGACCTCGCCGTGGCGGGCTTCGACGACATCGCCACCCTGCGCGACGTCGTGCCGGCGCTGACCACGGTGCACCTGCCGCTGGAGCGCCTCGGCGCCGAGGCGCTCGCCCTGGCGGTCGCCGAGCCGTCCACCGACGGGCGCCCCCGCCTGCGCCGCGTCGGCGGCACGGTCGTCGTGCGCGAGAGCACTCCCGCGCTCCGCTGACCGACCTCCCCGGGCGCCTTGTCCCCCCGGCGCCCGCACGGCTATCGTCCTCGGAAACCGCTTTCCGAAGGAGCCGCCATGCCCAGGACCGTGACCGTGATCCTCAACGGGGTCACCGGCCGGATGGGGTACCGCCAGCACCTCGTCCGCTCCGTGCTCGCGATCCGCGAGCAGGGAGGCGTCCAGCTCGCCTCGGGCGAGCGGGTGCAGGTCGAGCCGGTGCTCGTCGGGCGCAGCGCCGACAAGCTGCGCGACATCGCCGACCGGCACGGCCTGACCCGCTGGACGACGGACCTGCAGGAGGCGCTGGCCGACGAGGCGGCGAGCGTGTACTTCGACGCCCAGGTCACCTCCCAGCGCGAGGAGGCCGTGCTCGCGGCCATCGCCGCCGGCAAGCACGTGTACGTGGAGAAGCCGATCGCCGAGTCCCTGGACGGCGCGCTCGCCCTGGCGCGGGCCGCCCGCGACGCCGGCGTCAAGAACGGCGTCGTCCACGACAAGCTCTACCTGCCGGGCCTGGTCAAGCTCAAGCGGCTGGTGGACGCGGGCTTCTTCGGCCAGGTGCTGAGCGTGCGCGGGGAGTTCGGCTACTGGGTCTTCGAGGGCGACTGGCAGGCGGCGCAGCGGCCGAGCTGGAACTACCGCCGCGAGGACGGCGGCGGCATCGTCCTCGACATGTTCCCGCACTGGCAGTACGTGCTGGAGAACCTCTTCGGCCGGGTCCGCGCCGTCACCGCCCACGTGGCGACCCACGTGCCGGAGCGCACCGACGAGCAGGGGCGCCCCTACCCCGCCACCGCCGACGACGCCGCCTACGGCATCTTCGAGCTCGAGGGCGGGGTCGTCGCCCAGATCAACTCCTCGTGGGCCGTGCGCGTGCACCGCGACGAGCTCGTCGAGTTCCAGGTGGACGGCGTCGAGGGCAGCGCCGTGGCCGGCCTGCGCCGGTGCGAGGTGCAGCACCGTGCGACCACGCCGATGGCGGTCTGGAACCCCGACCTGCCCGACCCCGTGGACCACCGGGCCGGCTGGCAGGTCGTCCCCGACAACGGCGTCTTCGACAACGGCTTCAAGCTGCAGTGGGAGCACTTCCTGCGCCACGTCCTCGAGGACGAGCCGCACCCCTACGACTTCCTCTCCGGGGCGCGCGGCAGCCAGCTCGCCGAGCTGGGCCTGCGCTCCTCCGAGCAGGGCCGCCGCCTCGAGGTCCCGGAGCTGGAGCTGTGAGCGCCACCGTGCGGCTGCCCCGGCCCGACGGGACGCTGGAGCAGGTGGTGATGCGCGAGCCCGGGGCCTGGACGCCGCCCTCGCGCCCGCTGGCGAGCCGCGTGGCGTACGCGGCGGCGCACGTCGTGGCCAGCCCCCTGGGGGACAACTCCCCCGGCCGGCCGGCCGTCGTCGACTGGGACGCGACCCTGGCCGTGCGCCGGGAGCTGTGGAGCTGGGGCCTGGGCGTCGCCGACGCCATGGACACCGCGCAGCGCGGCATGGGCCTGGACTGGGCGGCCACCCGCGAGCTGGTGCGCCGCAGCGCCGCGGAGGCCGCCGCGTGCGGTGGCCGCCTCGTCGTCGGGGTGTCCACGGACCAGGTCCCCGAGCGTCTCCCGGACCTGGCCGCCGTCGTGGCCGCCTACGAGGAGCAGCTGGAGGTGGCCGAGACGGCCGGGGCCGTCCCCGTCCTCATGGCCAGCCGCCACCTCGCCGCGCTCGGCGCGAGCGCCGAGGACTACCTGCACGTGTACGGGCGCCTCCTGGAGCAGGTGCGCGGCCCCGTCGTCCTGCACTGGCTCGGCGACGTCTTCGACCCCGCCCTGGCCGGCTACTGGGGGTCGGCGGACCTCGACGAGGCCACGCGGACGTTCGTCGCCCTCGTGCGCGCCCACGAGGCGGCCGTGGACGGCGTGAAGGTCTCCCTCCTCGACGCCGCCCGGGAGGTGGGCCTGCGCGAGCTGCTCCCGCCGTCGGTGAAGGTCTACACCGGCGACGACTACCACTACCCCGAGCTCATCCGCGGCGAGGGCGGTCGGTACAGCCACGCCCTGCTGGGCGCCTTCGCGGCCATCGCCCCGGCGGCGTCCACGGCGCTGCAGCACCTCGACCGCGGGGACGAGGACGCCTTCAGCGCCGTGCTCGAGGCCACGGTGCCGCTGTCGCGCCACGTGTTCTCCACGCCCACCCCGTACTACAAGACCGGGATCGCCTTCCTCGCGTGGCTCAACGGCCTCCAGCCGGGCTTCACCATGGTCGGCGGCCTGCAGAGCGGTCGCAGCGTCCCGCACCTGGTGGAGACCTTCCGCCTCGCCGACGCCGCCGGCCTGCTGCGCGACCCCGACCTCGCGGCCGCGCGGGTCACCGCGTTCCTCACGGTCTCCGGAGCGCTGTCGTGACCGCCGTGGCGAGCCCCGGGTCCCTCGCCGCCGCGGGCCTGGACCGGCTCTCGCTCAACCAGGCCACGACGAAGTCGTGGACGCTGCACCAGGCGGTGGACGGCTGCGCCCGCGCCGGCCTGCCGGCGATCGGCCTGTGGCGCGACCGGGTCCAGGAGGTCGGCGCTGCCGCCGCCGCGAAGGTCGTCGCCGACGCGGGGCTGCGGGTGTCCTCGCTGTGCCGCGGCGGGTTCGTCACCGGGGAGGGCGAGGACCGGCGCGCGGCGCTCGAGGACAACCGGCGCGCGGTCGACGAGGCGGCCGCGGTGGGCGCCCCCTGCGTGGTGCTCGTCGTCGGAGGGCTGCCGCACGGCTCCCGCGACCTCGTCGGGGCCCGCGAGCGCGTGGCGAGCGCCGTGCACGAGCTCGCGGCGCACGCCGCCGGCTCGGGGGTGCGCCTGGCCCTGGAGCCGCTGCACCCCATGTACTGCGCCGACCGCGCGGTGCTGTCCACGCTCGGGCAGGCGCTGGACCTCGCCGAGCAGCTCCCCGAGGAGCAGGTCGGCGTGGTCGTGGACACCTTCCACGTCTGGTGGGACCCGCAGGTGGAGGCCCAGATCGCCCGGGCCGGGTCGCGGATCGCCAGCTTCCAGGTCTGCGACTTCCTCACCCCGCTGCCGGCCGACGTCCTCATGGGGCGCGGGATGATGGGCGACGGGCACATCGACTTCCCGCCCCTGCGCCGCGCCGTCGAGGCCGCCGGCTACACCGGCGACGTCGAGGTGGAGATCTTCAACACCGATGTGTGGGCGGCGGACCCGGACGAGGTCGTGGCGCTGCTGAAGCGGCGCTACGCGGAGCTGGTCCTCGCGGACTGACCACCCGGTCCCCCGCTGACCCCCACGACGGCCAGGACCCGGTCGGCCACCGCGGCCGGCTCCTGGCCGTCGGTGTCCACGGCCGCCGTGGCGACCTGCTCGTAGAGCGGACGCCGGGCGGCGAGCAGCGCCTCCCACCGGGCTCGTGCGCCTCCGTCGTCGCCGGCCAGCAGGGGCCGGGTCGCGTCGCCGGCCAGGCGCCGCGCCACCGAGGCCCACGAAGCGCGCAGCAGCACCACGCGGTGGCCGGCGAGGTCCGCCCGCACCGCCTCGGACAGCACCGCTCCCCCGCCCAGCGACAGGACGCCGTCGTGCTCGGCCAGCGCGGCCCGGACGGCGTCCTCCTCACGACGGCGGAAGCCCGCCTCCCCCTCGGCGGCGAAGACCTCCGCGACCGAGCGGCCGGCGGCCACCTCCACGTCGGCGTCGGTGTCGCGCAGCGGGACGCCGAGCCGCTGGGCCACCAGGGCCCCCACGGCGGACTTGCCCGACCCCATCGGGCCCACGAGGACGACGCGCGGCGCCACCGCGAGCGCCTCAGGACCCGCTGGAGCGCAGCAGCTCGGGGATGGCCGCGAGGTAGCCGGCCAGGTTGCGCGCGGTCTCCCCCACCGAGTCGCCGCCGAACTTCTCCAGCAGCGCGTCGGCCAGCACCAGCGCCACCATGGCCTCGGCCACGACGCCGGCGGCGGGCACGGCGCACACGTCGGAGCGCTGGTGGTGGGCCGTGGTGGCCTCGCCGGTGGCGACGTCGACGGTCGCCAGGGCGCGCGGCACGGTGGCGATGGGCTTCATCGCCGCCCGCACGCGCAGCACCTCGCCGGTGCTCATGCCGCCCTCGGTGCCCCCGGCGCGGCCGGTGCGGCGGCGCAGGACGCCGTCCGCGCTCTCGATCTCGTCGTGCGCGGCCGAGCCGCGGCGGGCCGCGGTGCGGAAGCCGTCACCGACCTCGACGCCCTTGATCGCCTGGATGCCCATGAGCGCGCCGGCCAGGCGGCCGTCGAGGCGCCGGTCCCAGTGCACGTGGCTGCCCAGGCCCGGCGGCAGGCCGTAGGCGAGCACCTCCACGACGCCGCCGAGGGTCTCGCCCTCCTTGTGGCAGGCGTCGACCTCCTCGACCATCCGCGCGGACGTCGTCGCGTCGGCGCAGCGCAGCGGGTCGGCGTCCAGGGCGGCGACGTCGTCCGGGCCGGGCAGCGGGGCGTCGTCGGGGACGCCGACCGGCCCGAGGGAGACGGTGTGGCTGACCAGGCGGACGCCGGCGGCCTGCTCGAGGAGGGCGGCGGCCACCGAGCCGAGCGCGACGCGGGCCGCGGTCTCGCGGGCGCTGGCGCGCTCGAGGACGGGCCGGGCCTCGTCGAAGGCGTACTTCTGCATGCCGACGAGGTCGGCGTGGCCGGGCCGGGGCCGGGTGAGGGCGGCGTTGCGGCCGGTGGTCTTGAGCAGCGAGGGGTCGACCGGGTCGGGCGACATCACCGTCTCCCACTTGGGCCACTCGGTGTTGCCGACCTCGATCGCCACCGGGCCGCCCTGGGTGAGGCCGTGGCGCACGCCGCCGAGGATCCGGACGGCGTCCTGCTCGAACGCCATCCGGGCGCCCCGGCCGTAGCCGAGGCGCCGGCGGGCCAGCGCGGCCCGCACGTCGTCGGACGTCACCGCCACCCCGGACGGCACCCCCTCGAGGATCCCGACGAGGGCGGGTCCGTGGGACTCTCCAGCGGTCAGCCAGCGCAGCACGCCGCCATCGTCCCACGGGCGCGGAGCCCGGGTGATCGTCAGCCGGCGAGCGGGTCCAGCGCCTCGCTGCAGTAGGCGTCCACGTCCGAGCCTCGCTGGCTGAACGCGGTCATCGCCTCGATCGACTCCTCCTCGCCCTTGATGAGGGTCTCCCGGCTCGACGCCGCACCCTGTGCGAGCGCCTGGACCAGCGACTTGAGGCCTTCGTCCGTGACGGTCTCACTCAGGTCCGTCAGCACGACGACGTACCGGCCCATGTCGTGACCCCGGCTGATCGGCGCACCCTTGGAGATGGCGTCCGCACCGAGCCCGTCGATGGCGTTGTACGCCGCGATGGCCGTGTTGCAGGCGGCGGCCAGGTCGGAGTCCCCGCCCGTCGGGGTCGCCGAGGGCGCTGTCGTGCCGGAGGTCGAGGGCGTCGCAGGCGTCCCGGCCACCGTGTTCGGCACGGCGACGACGCCCGAGCTGACGAGGACGCCGGAGCTGGCGCCGACCGCGTCCGCCGAGGGGGTGACCAGGGCCGCGAAGAGGTTCCGGCTGGCCACCGGCGCGGTGTCCGCGGGCGCGAGCGACGGCGAGGGCGTGGCGGTCGGCACGGGGGCCGGGAGCACCAGGCCGGCGGCCACGTCGTCGCTCGGGGCGCCGAGCCCGACGACCGCGTAGCCGCCGGCGGCGACCGCCACGGCGGCCAGCGCGGAGACCAGGACCAGGGTGCGCCGGCGGGAGCCGGTGGCGGGGGCACCGGCGGACGGGGCCACCGGTGCTGGTGGCGGGGTCGGCTCCTGCGGGGCGCCGAAGGTCGAGAAGCTCATGGGAGTCTCCGTTTCGAGGGCGCGGTCAGGAGGCCGCGGCAGCGGCGTCGGGGAGCACGAAGGCGAGGGTGGTCACCGTCAGGGTCACGTCGCCGTTGACGGTGGCGGGCTTGCCGCCACCGGCGGCGGCCGGCACCTCGGCGACGACGGCCAGGTCGGTGACGAGCAGGTCGCGGGTGCCGGACTGCAGCCCCTGGAGGAAGACCTGCGCCTGGGCGAGCGCCCCGACGACCTGGATCTCCACGGGCGTCGGCACGGCCGCCCCGGCGACAGCCGGTGCAGCAGCGGCCGGGTCGGTGGTCGCGGCAGCGCCGTCCGTGGTCGCGGCGGTGGCCGTGCCGTCGGTGGCGGGCGCCTCGGCGACCTCCACGGCCGGGGCGGCGACGGCGCCGGGCGTCGACGGGGAGACGGACATGAGCGTCACCCCCGCCTGCTCGGCCTCGGCCGCGACCTGGCGGGTCAGCGTCGACAGCGCGAGCTCGGCCGGCAGGGCCTCCTGGGCCGCCGCGAGCTCGGCCTGGCGGTCCGGCAGCTCCACGAAGGCGGCGCGCAGCTGCTCCACGGAGGCGGCGAGCACGTCGTTGGCGACCTCGGTGGAGGCGGCCTCGGCGGTGAGCTCCGCGGCGTCGGCGCGCTGCGGGCCGATGACGCCGAACCACGCCGCGGCGACCAGCACGACGGCGGTCCCGGCGGCTCCGGCCACCCACGTGCGGGTGCTGGTGCTGGTGACCATGTCAGTCGGCCTTCCGGTCGTAGCGGTGCGAGAGCGCGTCGGGGACGACGCCGACGGTGGACGTGAACTCGACCACCGGCTCCTGCTCGATCTCGTTGCGCGTGGCGATGCTGTAGCGCGGGTCGGCGAGGCCGGGGACGTCGGCCAGGCCGTCGAGCCAGGCGGCGACGTCCTCGTAGCTGCCGCCCTTGCCGGTGAAGGTGATCGTGGCCAGCGCCGGCTCGGCCAGCGGGTCGAGCGCCTCGGCGGCGGTGCCGCCGGCGGTGGCCGAGGGCACCAGGCTCAGGCCCAGGTCGTCGAGCCAGACCCCGGCCGGGGCGCGGCCGCTGATCTCGTCCAGGTAGGACGCCCACAGCACGTCGCCGGCCATGGCCTGGGCGCGGGCGCCCTCGATCCGGTCCAGCTGCGCCTGCACCCGGCTCACCTCGGCGAACTCGGCCTGCTCGGCCTGCAGCGCGGCGCTGCGGGACTGCGCCTGCGCCAGGTCGGCCTGCGCCAGCGACGCGGACCCCCGGGTCAGGACGGCGGCCACGGCGAGGGCCAGCAGCACGAGCACGAGCCCCACGGCCAGCAGCTGCTGGACGTGGCGCAGCCGGCGCCCGGCGCGGATCTCCGGCGGCAGCAGGTCCACGCGCGGCAGCCGGTAGCCGGAGGCGGGCCACGGGTCGGGGACGGCGAGCTCCTGCGTGGGCGCCTCCTGCGGGGTCAGCGCGCTCATCGCGCACCGCCCATGGCCAGGCCGACGGGCACGGCGACCCGGGGTGCGAGCGCCGCGACCTCGTCGGGGCTCAGCTTGTGGCGGCCGTCGCGGAGGCCCGAGAGGGAGTCCCCTCGCAGCACCGGCACGCGGGTGGCGTCGGCCAGCCGCTCGGCCAGCCCGTCGAGCAGCGATCCGCCGCCGGAGACGACCAGCCGCTGCACGGGGCTGTGCGGGTGTCCGGTGTCGTAGTAGTCCAGGGAGCCGCGGATCTCGTCCACCAGCGCCTGGCTGGCGTCGGTGACCACCGCACCGGTGGGCACCGGGCCGTCGGCGGCGGCGTCCGCGCGGTGGGACTGCTTGACCCCCTCGGCCTGCTCCGGCGTGAGGCCGAGGAGCTCGGCCACCGTCTCGGTGACCTCTTGGCCGCCCATGAGCAGGATGCGCACGAACTGCGGCACGCCGCCGGTGTGCACGACGATGTTGGTCACGCGGGCGCCGACGTCGACGAGGGCCTCGGTCTCGACGTCGACGTCGAGGCGGGCGCCGAGCGAGCGCAGCACCGCGAACGGCGTCAGGTCGACCGAGTCCACGACCAGCCCGGCGGCCTGCACGCAGGTCACGTTGCCGAGCAGCATCTCCTTGGACGCCGCGACGAGCAGGCCGCGCATCACCGGCGCGCCGGCGGAGTCGTGGAGGTCCTCGAGCTTGTGGAAGTCCAGGACCGCCTCCTCCACCGGCATCGGCAGCAGGTCCTGCACCTGGAAGGGCAGGGCGGCGGCCAGGTCGGCGTCGGGCATCGCGGGCAGGTCGGTCTGGCGGACGACGACGCGCTGGTTCGCGACGCCGAGCACGACGTGCTTGGAGCGGAACCGGGTGCTCGACCACAGCTGGCGCAGCGCGGCGGTGACCACGGGGGCGTCCAGGACCTCGCCGTCGCGCACGGCGCCCTCGGGCAGGAGGACCTGGCCCAGGGCTCGCAGGGTCACCCCGTCCCTGCCGAACGACAGCTCGGCGGCGCGGACGGCGGTGCTGCCGATGTCCAGGCCGATGGCGGTGCGTGCTGGCACGTCGTGCTCCTTCTCCGCGGCGGGCGCAGCTCCGAGGGAGCCGCTCAGGAGGAAGATCGGCGCGCTCCCCCCGATCTTGAGGGCTAGAGGCCGAGCAGCCCGAGGTACCAGCCGGCGACGGCGTCCCCGGCGGCCAGGCCCACGGCGGCGCCGAGCAGCATGAACGGCCCGAAGGGCAGGTGGCTGCGGCGACCGGCCCGGCGGGCGGCGACCAGCGCGAGCCCCACGAGCCCACCGGTGAGGAAGCCGGCGAAGGCCCCGACGACGAGGGCCGCCCACCCGTGCCAGGCGAGGACCATCCCCAGCACCCCGGCGAGCTTGACGTCGCCGAAGCCCATGCCGCCGGGCCTGGCCACGGCGAGCGCGAAGTAGAAGGCGAACAGCGCCGCCGCGCCGATCGCGGCGCGCAGGGCGGCGTCCCACTCCCCCTCCAGCGCGCTGGCGCCGACGAGCAGCACCGCGAGCACGGGGTAGCTGGGCAGGACGATCGCGTCGGGCAGGCGGTGGACGTCGAGGTCGATGAGGGCCAGCGCCACCGCCACGGCCGCCAGGTAGAGGTAGGCCGGCAGGTGCCAGGTCGGGCCGGCCCACCAGGCGGTGAGCCCGAAGGCGGCGGCGGTGCCGGCCTCGACGAGCGGGTAGCGGGCGCTGATGCCCGTGCGGCAGTGCCGGCACCGGCCTCGGAGCACCAGCCAGCTCAGCACCGGCACGTTGTCGCGCGGGCTGATCGCCGTGCCGCACACCGGGCAGGCGCTCGGCGGGTGCACCACGGACTCCTCGCGCGGCACCCGGTGGATGACGACGTTGAGGAACGAGCCGATGAGCAGGCCGAGGACGGCGCAGGCGGCGACCAGGGCGGCGAGGGTGCTCACGGCGTCAGCCGGTGGTGGCGTCGGTCTTGCCCAGGCTGCTGGGGCTGTACGCCGTCGCGGTCAGGCCGGGCGGCAGCGCTGCTGCGTCGTAGCCGAAGCTCAGGGCGCCGGTGAGGCTCGTCCGGCAGGCGGCGATGGCTCCGGTCATCGTCACGCTGCCGGCGAGGGTCGTCGTCCCGGGCGTGTAGATGAACATCGAGATGCCGGCGTTGAGCTTCGTCACGCCGCGGAAGGCGACGGTGGAGGCCGTCGCTCCGCTGCTGCCGCACACGTCGGTGGTGCTGCTGGCCGGGATGATCACCCGGAGCGTGTGGGGCTTCCCGTCGAGGCTGAACACCTCGAAGTTCGTGGAGTCGAAGGCGTTGGCGAACAGCGTCACGTCGCTCTGCACGAACATGCGCAGGTTCTGCAGGGTGAAGACGGGGCAGACGGCGCCGTTGTTCTTCCTGCCGTCGATCACCGTCGGCTTCGGCGGGAAGTAGTAGTCCGAGTAGAGGGTGTTCGAGCAGCTGCCCCCGAGCTGCGCCGGGTACACGAACTGCGCACCGTCCCAGTCGGCCTGGTCGTAGGCCAGGTAGGGCATGACCTCGTCCGGAGGCGTCGGCGGCTTCTTGACGTTGCCGCCCCCCTGCACCTTGCACTGCTTCTTGTCGGTCGACTCCGCCACGACGTCACCCACGACCACCGCGCCCTCCGGGCACGCCAGGACGCCGTCCGTGTAGAGGTTGCCCGTGATGACGGCGTCGAGCGGCAGGGACACCGGCGCCGGGCTGTAGAGGGCGTAGTCCGTCGTGTTGGGCGCGTCGAGGAGCATCACCGCCTCCGTGGAGCGCCTCGACGTCGTGGCCCCGACGGTGTGCGTTGCCGTCGCGGTCACCTCGACCTTGACGTACGGCACGCGGTTCGTCAGCGGGCAGGCGTCGGGAGTGGTCCGGGGCGTCTTGCGGTCGGCCTGGCTGCGGTAGAAGCGGAAGCGCACGTCGACCGACATCGTCCCCGTGGCCGCGCGCACCGGCCGGCCGAGGACGTCGCACGTGATGGTCGCGCTCTGGGTGCGGATGTCGAGGCCCTTGAGGGTGAGGAGCGCCTCGTCGAGCGCCCCCTCGGCGGCGGACTGCGCGTCGGTGCGCGCCTGCGCGCGGCCCGCGTCCTGGGCGCTGCGCACGGCCACGGCGGTCACCGTGGTGGCGAGGAGCAGGCACACCGAGGCCATGACGATCGCGGCGAGCAGGGTGAACCCCTCGTCGCCGCGGCGGGCGCGGCCCAGCAGCGCGCGCAGGGCGCGCGCGCGTCGTGTGGTCCCGGTCATCGTCTCGTCCGGTCCTCTCAGCTGTAGACGGCGCAGGCGGGGACGCCGCGGAGCACGCCGGACGTGGACCGGCCGACGGCGTTGGTGGGGATGGCGTTGCGCGGCGTGAGGACGCTGTCGACCGTGACGTCCTTGCCGACGCCCTTCCCCGTGCCGCGCCGGGCCACGAGGTGCACGGCCAC
Source organism: Quadrisphaera sp. DVD1 (assembly GCF_058932755.1). Lineage (NCBI taxonomy): Bacteria > Bacillati > Actinomycetota > Actinomycetes > Kineosporiales > Kineosporiaceae > Quadrisphaera > Quadrisphaera sp. DVD1. The sequence continues at coordinate 22,312 of NZ_JBZYWI010000002.1, read as the reverse complement.
GGACGAGGCGCTGGTCGTCGCGGTGGGATCGGCCGCGGTGGCGGACGTGTTCGGGCTGACCACGAACCTGGCCGCGTCGGTCAGGCCGGAGGCCACCACGGGCGCGCTCGCCCACGCCGGGCGCGTGGGGTTGGTGCTGGCGGTGAACGCCCGGGTGCGCAGGACGCTCCCGTCGATCTTGAACTGGACGCACCGTCCGGTCACCGTCCGCGGCGACCCGGTCGGGAGGATCGGGTCGCCGCTGGCGTCCAGCGCCGTCCAGTAGCCGAACGCGCGCCCGTCGGTCGCGGCCGCCGGCAGCGGCCCGTACCCGGCGCGCACCTGGCGCTCCAGCGTCTGCAGCGCGAGCCGGACGTCGCCGGTGGCGTCGGCCGTCCGCGCGGTGCTCTCCGTGCGCGTCTGCGCGCCGATGACGACGGCGAACACGAGCGGCAGGACCGTGGCGGCGATGACCATGGTGACGAGCAGCTCGACGAGGGTGAGCCCCTCGTCGGCGGGCCCGGCCGGGCGCCGGAGGCGGGCGGTCACGACTGCACCGCCACCGGGGCGGCGACCTGGGTGCGCACGGCCACCCGGCGCGGGGCGGCGCCGGTGCTCGGGGCGGACCACGTGGTGACGGCCGCCAGCCCGACCAGCACGGTGCTCGCCGACGCGGGCGCGATGACGTACAGGCGGGTGGTGTAGCGCCCGTCGGGCGAGGTCCAGGTCAGCAGCGCCGAGTCCGGGGCGGTGCCGTTCGACGGGGCCCTCAGCGCCTCGGCCGCCCCGTTCCCGAGGGTGAGCGTGCAGGACGACGTGCAGGCGGCCACACCGGCATCGCCGGCGTCCGGTCGGCGGCCCTTGCTGACCGCGGTGAACCCGGCGTCGGTGGCGGCACGCGCACGCACCCGCTCGACCGCCTGCTGCGCGTACGCCGTGGCCTGCTGGCGCTGCGCCGCCGCGGTGACGGCGCCGAGCGCCTTCGCCTGCACCGGGACCAGGGCGAGCAGGGCCACGGTGAGGACGAGGATCGAGACGATCACCTCGACCAGGCTGAACCCCTCGTCGTCCCCGGGAGGACGGCGGAAGAGCCGGGTGGTGTCCATGCGGTCCTCCTCACGGGCGGTCGGGCTGGTCGGGTGGGTCAGGTGCGGTGACGCCGACGGGCGGCTGCCTGGTGGCAACCGCCCGTCGGCGTCAGGTGGATCAGGCGGTGACGTTGCAGGCCTTCTCAGCAGGGCCGGCCTGGGTGTACTTGAACACCGAGCCGCTCTTGCTGGTCACGGCGACGCACCAGTTGGTCGAGCTGGCGAAACGGGCACGCGCGGCTGCATCGGTCGGCAGGTACGCGTCCTTGGAGAGCGTGCCCTCCAGCATGCGAGTGCCGGTCTTCGACGTCGCCATCCACCAGGAGCCGTTCTCCGTCGTGCTGGGCTCGTTGAACAGGTCCTGGTTCGTCACTGGACCGTTGTCCACGAAGTAGGTGGCGACCTCGCGGCCGATGTTCGCGACGTCGGACTTCGCGGCGGCGTCGTAGGCCTTGTTCCGCTGGTTCAGGAAGGTCGGGACCGCGATGGCGGTCAGGATGCCGAGGATGGCGATGACGACCAGGAGCTCGACGAGGGTGAAGCCCTTGTCCTTCTCCTCGACGGTCCTGCGGATGCGAGCGATCATGCTTTCTGCTCCTTGGCTGTGCGATGGAGCCGCCCGCATCTGGCACGGCTCTCTGACATGGGATTCATCGGACGGGACGGGGGCCTCTTGAGGCCGGGGTGCACATCACCGCGCGGCGCTGCGCCGAACGGGTGACGGCGCCCTCACTAGATGTGGTTGAACATGCTGAACATCGGCAGGTACATCGCCACGACGACGAAGCCGACGACACCGCCGAGGAACGCGATCATCAGCGGCTCGATGAGGCTGGTCAGGGCGTCGGACGTCGCCTCGACCTCGGCGTCGTAGAACTCGGCCGCCTTCTCGAGCATCGCGTCGGTGGCACCCGTGTCCTCGCCCACGGCGAGCATGTGCACGACCATCGGCGGGAAGACGGGGTGGCGCGCCAGGGGGGCCGACAGGGACTCCCCGCGGCGCACGCTGTCCTGCACGTCGCGCACGGCGGCCTCGATGACGGCGTTGCCGCTGGCGCCGCCCACGACCTCCAGGCTCTGGAGGATGGGCACGCCGGAGCGGATCATCGTCGCGAGGTTGCGGGTGAACCGGCTGATGGCCACCTTGCGGGTCAGCTCGCCGAAGACCGGCACCTTGAGCAGGACCGGGTCGACCCTCGCCCGCACCCGCGGGTGCTGGCCGTAGCGCCGCCAGAGGACGGCGCCCGCGCCGGCGAGCACGAGCCCCAGGGGGGCCGCCCAGACCATGGCGTCGGAGGCGGCCACGAGCACGCGCGTCAGCAGCGGCAGCTCGGCGCCCAGACCCGCGAACATCGACGTGAAGATCGGGACGACGAAGAGCAGCATGCCGACGACCGCGAGGATCGCGATGACGAAGACGACCGCCGGGTAGGTCATCGCCGACTTGATCTTGCCGCGGAGCTTCAGCTCGGACTCGAGGTTGCTGGCGATCGACAGGAGGGTGGTGTCCAGGAACCCGCCGACCTCGCCGGCGCGGACCATGTTCACCACCAGCGGCGTGAACACCCGGGGGTGGCGGGCCAGCGCCGTGGACAGGCTGATGCCGGCCTCGACGTCGCCGCGCGCCGCCGCGAGCACCTTGGCCAGCGGCTTGCTCTCGCTCTGCTCGGCGAGGATCGCCAGGGCGCGCACCAGGGACAGGCCGGCACCGACCATGGTCGCCAGCTGGCGCGCCATGACGGTGAGGTCCTTGAGCCCGACCCGGTCGCTGCCGGGGAGGGTGATCTCGCGCTGCAGGCCGGTGCCGGCCTGCTTCACCGACAGGGGCGCGTAGCCCTGCTCCCGCAGGCGCCCGATGAGCGCCGACTGGTTGGGCGCGTCGAGCTTGCCGGTGATGAGCTTCCCGGAGCGGTCGCGGACGCGGTACTCGAAGGTCGTGGTGGTCGACATGGTCAGGGCCTCCCGGCCGTGCGGTGAGCGGCGGCGAGCGCGTTCGGGGACTTCTCCTGGGCCTGCGCGGGGGTGATCGCCCCGGTGCGCACGAGCTCGGCCAGGTGCTGGTCGAGGGTGTGCATCCCGTGCTGCGCGCCGGCCTGCATCGCGGAGGTGATCTGCGTGGTCTTGTTCTCCCGGATGAGGTTCCGGATCGCGGGGGTGGTCACCATGACCTCCGTGGCCACGACCCGGCCGCTGCCGTCGGCGGTCTTGCAGAGGGTCTGGCAGACCACGCCCTGCAGGACGCCGGCGAGCTGCACCCGCACCTGGGCCTGCTGGTCGGCCGGGAAGACGTCGACGATCCGGTCCACCGTCTGGGCGGCGTCCTGCGTGTGCAGGGTCGCGAAGACGAGGTGGCCGGTCTCGGCGGCGGTCAGGGCGACGGAGATGGTCTCCAGGTCGCGCAGCTCCCCCACGAGGATGATGTCCGGGTCCTGGCGCAGCACCTGCTTGAGCGCCGCGGCGTAGGACCAGGTGTCCACCCCGACCTCGCGCTGGTTGACCAGGCACGAGCGGTGGGAGTGGAGGAACTCGATGGGGTCCTCGACGGTCATGATGTGGTCGCGCCGGGTGCGGTTGGCGCGGTCGATCAGCGCCGCCAGGGTGGTCGACTTGCCCGAGCCGGTCGGCCCGGTGACGAGCACCAGGCCGCGCGGCAGGGTGGCGAAGGCGCCGATCGAGAGCGGGACGCCGAGGTCCTCCAGCGGCCGGATGTCGAAGGGGATGAGCCGGAACGCCGCCCCGACCGACGCGCGCTGGCGGTAGACGTTGACGCGGAAGCGCGCCCGCCCGGGCAGGGAGTGGGCGAAGTCCAGCTCGAGCGTCTCGGCGAACCGCGCGCGCTGGCGCTGGTCGAGCAGCCCCAGGACCGGCTCCTCGAGCGCCTGCGGGGTGAGGACGTCGAACTCCTCCAGCGGGTGCAGCTCGCCGTGCACGCGCACCATGGGGCGCGCCCCGGCCGTCAGGTGCAGGTCCGAGGCGCCAGCGGCGAGCATCGCCTCGAGAGCCGCCGTGATGTCCACCGGTCCGGCGCTGACCTCTGCGAGCGTCTCCACTCGGGCCTCCTCCTCCGGAGCGCAGCGGTCTGCGCCCCTCGACGCCTGTCCATCGGCTGAGCCGGTGGGGGGCTTGAGGGATCAGGGCCAGCGGGTCGTGCTCACCACTCCGAGACGCTGATGGCGTCCGTGATCCGGGGCATCAGGAGCTCCAGCCGGTCCTCGCCGACGACGCCGCCGGACACCTCCTCGACCGGCCGGCGGGGAGCCTCCGGTGAGGTCAGGCGCGTGGCGACCTCCATGGCCGTGCGCAGGCACACCGCCCACGGCGAGTCCGTGGCGTCGTCGCGGTCGACGTGGTGCAGCGCCTCGGCGAGGTCGCGCGGGAAGCTCCACGACGACAGGGCCGCCGCGGAGACCTCGGTGTGCCGGAACCCGTAGCGCTCGCGCTCGGCCGCCATGAGGGCCCTGCGCCCGCCGGTGGCGACCTCCTCCGAGGCCAGCAGGGCCGTGTAGCCCGCCACGTCGTGCTGGCACAGGATCGCCTGCCCGACCGAGGACAGCAGGCCCAGGCAGAACATGTCGGCCGTCGGCAGGCCGAAGGCGCCGGCCAGCTCCCCGGAGGCGACCGCGGTCGCCTTCGAGCGCGTCCAGAAGTCCTCCGGCAGGGCGTCGTCGGAGTCCAGGCCGGCCACCGCGACGGCGGCCATCGCGCGCACCGTGGAGAACCCGACGACGGTGACGGCGAAGACCACCGTGCCCACGCGCCCGCCGAGGCCGTAGTAGGCGCTGTTCGCCAGTCGCATCACCCGCGCGGTGAGGGTCACGTCGGCCATGAGGGCCTGCGCCAGCTCCTTGGAGCCGGCGTTGTCGTCGTCGGTCATCGCCACCACGCGCGCGGCGGCCGGGCGGCTGGCCGCGAGGTCGTCGACGGTGTCGAGCAGGTCGGCCAGGGTGACGCCGACGCCGTCCACGGCCTCCTCCGGCGCCTCGTGCACGGTCTCGCTCACGCCTGCTCCGCTCCTTCGGGGACGTCGGTGCCCGCGCGCCAGGCGACGAGCTGCTCGGAGGTCATCGGGCGCGCGTACAGCCAGCCCTGCGCCATGCGGCAGCCGAGCGCCTGCAGCAGGGGCACCTGGTCGAGGTGCTCGACGCCCTCGGCGATGGCCTCGAGCCCCAGGCTGTGCGCCAGGCCGACCACGGCCGTGGTCACCTCGGGGTGGCCCTCGCGCAGCTCCTGCACGAACGAGCGGTCCACCTTGAGGAAGTCGACCGGCAGCTGGCGCAGGTAGGCGAGCGAGGAGTAGCCGGTCCCGAAGTCGTCCACGGCGATGCGCACGCCGATCTCCTTGAGCCGCAGCAGCCGCTCGCGGCAGGCGAACGGCTCGGCCATGAGGGCCGACTCGGTGATCTCCAGGCACAGCAGGGACGGCGCCAGGCCGGTCTCGGCCAGCACCCCGCGCACCACGTCCACCACGCGCGGGTCCATCAGCTGGATCGCGGAGAGGTTGACGTTGACCTTGCCCGGGGCCCGCTCCCCCAGCAGCCCGACCCAGGAGGCCATCTGCCGGCACGCCTCGCGCAGCACGTGCACGCCGAGGACGTCGATGAGCCCGTTCTCCTCGGCGGCGCGGACCATGCGCTCGGGCTCGACCCAGCCGCGCTCGGGGTGGTGCCAGCGGACGAGGGCCTCCACGGCCGGCACCTCGTCGGGGTCGTCGATGGAGACCACCGGCTGGTAGACGACGGTGAGGGCCTCCTCGGCGAGCGCCTGGCGGAGGTCGGTGACCAGGGTGAGCGCCTCCCGGGCGTCGCGGCGGGCGGCCGCGTCGCACAGCGCGACGCGGTTGCGCCCGCTGGCCTTGGCCCGGTACATCGCGATGTCGCAGTCCTGGAGCACCTCCTCGGGGGTGCTGTGCTCGGGCATGACGCGGGCCACGCCCACGCTGCCGGTGACGCGGAAGACCACGCCGTCCAGGCTCAGGCCGGCCTGGAGCTGGCGCACGAGCTCCTCGGCCATCGCCAGGGCCGCGGCGTCGTCGGGCAGGCCGTCGCAGAGCACGACGAACTCGTCCCCGCCCCAGCGGGCCACGACGTCGCGCTCGCCGACGGCGGCGGTGAGCCGGCGGGCGACGGTGACCAGGAGGCGGTCGCCGGCGTCGTGGCCGAGGCTGTCGTTGACCAGCTTGAAGTTGTCCAGGTCGATGAACATGCACGTCATCGGGGAGGTGCGGCCGCTGCGGCGGCTCAGCCGCTCGGTCATCACCTCGATGAGGTGGTTGCGGTTGGGCAGGCCGGTGAGCGCGTCGTGGCGGGCCTGGTGGGAGAGCCGGTGCTCGAAGGCGCGGCGCTCGGTGACGTCCTCGACGGTGCCCACGAACCCCGCGCCCTGGCCGGGGTTGGACGCCGGGGCCAGGCGCAGGTGCACCCAGCGCTGCTCCCCGTCGGCGCGCACGATCCGCGCGGGCATCTCGGCGTCGGAGCCGGACAGCACGAGCTGCACGCACTCCACCACGCCGGACAGGTCGTCCTCGTGCACCCGCTCCAGCCACCCGGTGCCCAGCAGGGCGTCGGCGGTGCCTCCCATGAGGATGCAGAAGGCGTCGTTGACGTGCCCGAGCCGCATCCCGGCGTCGGAGAGCACGGTCGGCACGGGGCTGCGCTCGAACAGCGCCGCGAAGCGCCGCTCGTGCGCGGCCAGCGCCTCCTGCGCGGCCCGCTCGGCAGCGGTCTCCACCGCGCGCAGGGACAGCACCCACAGGCCGGTGGCCGGCGTGGGCACCGCCCGCAGGACGACGTCGACCCGCGAGCCGTCGGCGGCCTGGACGGTGATCGGTGCGGTGGCGGCGCGCTCGCGGCGCAGCACCTCCGGGCGGAAGCGGCCGGGCGCCACGGGGGCGAGCAGGCGGTGCACGGGGCGCCCGACCAGCTGGGCGCCCTCGGAGTGGAGCAGGTCCGCCGTGGCCCGGTTCGCCCAGACCACCGTGGCCGTCTCCAGCGCGAGCCGCACCCCGTCGGCGCACACGACGAGGATGGGCTCGGCGGCGTGGACCGCACCGTGGACCAGCGTGCGGACGACCTCCGGGAGCACCTCCTCACCGGCGTGCCGGCCGGCGGGGAACGCCAGCACCTGGGACGTCACGAGCTCTCCTCTGTCGATGACGGCCCCTCGGGGAACGGGGACCGCGGGGCGTGGAAGGACCACGGGAACGGGGCGGGGGTCGGGCGGTCTGGTCCGGGCAGGGCCTAGAGCGTGCGCATCGCCGCGGTGACCGCGGCGTGCATCTGCGGGGTGGGCCGGCTGGCGTGGGCCTCGACCGCGTGGACGGCGGCCCACCCGTGGACCTCCGCCGCGGTGGCAGCCGTCACGGCCGCGTCGCAGCCGGGGATGATGTCGCCGCAGGCGAAGGTCTTCACGGGTGGTCCTCCAGGTGTGGGGTCGGGTGGGCCGGGCCGGCTCAGGCGGCGCGGATGTGCGAGCGGACGGCGTCGACCAGCTCGGCCGTCGGGCTCGCCACGCCGTGGGCGTGCGCGGCGTGGCGGGCGACCGCGCTGAGGACGGCCTCCTCGCTCGCCTCGAGGAACGTGGTGGTGCAGCCGGGGACGACGTCCCCGCAGGCGAAGCGCTTCATGGGTCTCCTCAGGTGGTCGAGCCCCGTGGTCGGGGGTCGAGGTGCTCATCGGCAGCCGACGGGCGTCGGCGAGGTGCGGGGGCCGGGAGCCCCCGATCGGGTGCTCAGCCCATCCGCTGCCGCGCCAGGTGCATGACGAGCTCGTCGACCGTCACGGCGCCGGCCAGGCGGCCGCGGGTGTCGACGGCCACGACGGGGTCGAAGCGGAACTGGGGGTCGCGGCTCATCGCGCGGCGGGCCACCTCGACGACCGGCTCGGTGAGGTGGCAGCGCAGCGTCACCGGGCGGCGGGCCTCCCCCGCGGGCTGCAGGGCGACCGGTCCGCCGTGCTCGTCGACGACGACGGCCAGGGCCGCGCCCGGCGGCGGGTCGTCGCCGTCGAGCAGCACGGCCGGGGCCGTGACCACCCCGGCGAGCGTGTCGGCCATGGCCTGGTCGTGGTTGTGCTGGCGGATCCGCTCGCGCACGACCTCGGGCACCTGGACCGGCGCCGGCCCCGGCCGCCCCAGGTGGTAGCCCTGGCCCAGCGGCACCCCCAGGCGCACGAGGGCCGACAGCTCGTTGGCCGTCTCCACGCCCTCGGCCAGCAGCCAGGCGTCCAGGCGTCCGGCGTAGGTGCCCAGCAGCTCCAGCAGGGAGGACTTCACCGGGTCGATGTCCACCGCGGTGACCAGCGCACGGTCGGCCTTGACGATGTCCGGGCGCAGCTCCGAGAGCTGCAGCAGCCCCGAGTAGCCGGTGCCCGCGTCGTCGAGCGCGACCATGCCGCCGAGCTCGCGCAGGTGGGCCAGGCCCCGCTGCACCGCGGGCATGTCGGCGTAGGGGATGTGCTCGGTCAGCTCCACCACCACGCGCCGCAGCCCGCCGTGGCGGTCGGCGACCGCGGTGACGTGCTCGCACCACTCCGGCTCGGTCCAGCGCAGCGGACTCGCGTTGACGGTGAGGAACTGGTCCTCGGCGAGGCCGGGCAGCAGGGCCGCCGCGCGCTCGAGCACGAGGGCGTCCAGCGCGGCGCCGCGCCCGACGGCCTCGGCGGCGGCGAAGACGGCCTCGGGACCGACGGCCCCGAAGCGGGAGAGGACCTCGTGGCCCACGACGGTGCCGCGGACGAGGTCGACGATCGGCTGCAGGTGCAGCGCGAGGGAGTCGGGGTGGCGCAGGGTGCGCACCACGGCCGCCAGCGCGTCCTCGGCGACCGCGGGCGGGTCGTCGGGGCTGGGCGCGGGCGTCGTCGACGCGACCGCCTCATCGTCCCGCAGCCTGCTCACGGTGTCATGTCGGCCCTGCGCCGCCCATCTTGAGCCCATCGACGGCCTGGACCCGAGCCGTCACCCGAGAGGCGTCACCCGGGAGGCGTCACCGGCTGCGCGCGGCGAGCTCCGCCTCGCCCGCCTCGCGCATCGCCTCCAGCGGCGCCGGGCGTCCGGTCATGAGCCGGACCTGCTCCCCCGCCTGGTGCAGCAGCATCGAGAAGCCGCCGACCACGGTGCCGCCGCGCCCCTCCCAGGCCCGGGCCAGCGCCGTGGGCCACGGGGCGTAGACGACGTCGAGCAGCACCCCGCGCGGGCGGCGGCCCGCGCTGGCCGGCCCGCCCAGCTGGGCGGCCAGCCCGTCGGCGGCCCCGGCCGGCACGGTGGAGATCACGACGTCGGCGTCGAGGACCCGCGGGGCGCGCTCCCAGGGGGCGACCTCCGGCTCCACGCCCAGGCGCTCGGCGACCTCGTGCAGCGCGCTCGCCCGCTGGGGGGAGCGCACGTACACCGTCGGGCGGGTGACCCCGAGCCGGGCGAGGGCGGCCAGGGCCGAGGCGGCGGTGGCGCCGCCGCCGAGCACGGCGGCGCTGCCCGCCTGCTCCACGCCGCCCTCCCAGAGGGCGGCGACGATCCCGTGGACGTCGGTGTTGTCCCCGCGCCAGCGCACCCGCGCACCGGAGGTGCCGGGCACCGGCACGACGGTGTTGACCGCGCCCACGGCGTCGGCGAGGGGGCTCACCTGCGCGAGCAGGGGGATGACGACCTGCTTGAGCGGCATCGTGAGGCTGAACCCGGCCCACTCCGCCCCCGCCTGCTCGAGCAGCGGCGCCAGCTCGTGGGCGTCGACGTCGCGCACGCCGTACTCCCAGCCCTGCAGGCCGAGCGCCGCGTGGGCGGCGGCGTGCAGGACCGGCGAGAGGCTGTGCCCGACGGGGTGGCCCAGGACGGCGGCCCTCACCGCGCGCTCATCCGTGGGCGCTCATCCCTGCGGGTTCTCCCGCAGCCAGGCCCGGAACTGCTCGACGTTGCGCGCGTGCTCCTCGCCGGTGCGGGCGAACAGCGTCTCGCCGGTGTCGGGGTCGACCACGACGAAGAACCGCCAGTCGCCCTCCGCGGGCGCGAGCACGGCCCGCAGCGCGTCCTCGCCGGGGTTGCCGATCGGGCCCGGCGGCAGGCCGGTGTGCACGTACGTGTTGTACGGCGACGGGTTGGCCCGGTCGGCGTCCGTGGTCGTGATGCCGGTCTTGCCGTTGGCGTAGTTGACGGTGGTGTCCAGCTGCAGCGGCATGCCGTCCGCGAGGCGGTTCTCCACCACCCGGGCCACCTTGGCCATGTCGTCCGGGCCGCTGGCCTCGGCCTGGACGATGCTCGCCCGGGTCAGCACCGCGTGCCGCTGGTCGGCGGGGATGGCGAGGCCGTCCAGCGCCTGCTCGGCGCGGTCGACCATGGTCGCGAGCATCTGCACCGGGGTGGCGTCGAGGTCGAAGGAGTACGTGGCGGGGAAGAGGTAGCCCTCGATGACCCCCGCCGCCTCCGGCGGCAGCCCGACCGCGGGGTCGGCGGCCGCGGCGGCGAACTGCCCGGCGTCGGTGCCGGTCACCTCGGCCAGGCGCTCGTAGGTGCGCGCGGCGGTGAAGCCCTCCGGCACCGCGACGCGGTAGGACTGGCGCGAGGCGGGGTCCAGGAGCAGGGCCAGCGCCGAGGCGCCGCTCATCTGCTCGCGCAGGGCGTAGGTGCCCGGCTGGATGGAGGCCGCGCGCGGCTCCGCCTCCGCGGCGTCGAGGAAGGCCCCGGGGGTCTTGACCACGCCGGCGTCGACGAGCGCGCGCGCGATGGTGCGGCCGGAGGCGCCGGCGGTGACCTGCACCTGGACGGTGCCGCTGCCGGTGCCGGCGTAGTCCTTCGGCTCGGTCCACTGGGCGTACAGGCCCCGGACCTGGCCGCCGACGACCACCGCGGCGGCGCCGAACAGGGCCACGCACAGCAGGAGCACGAGCAGCCCGCGGTTGCGGCGCCGGCGGCGGCGGGTGCGGCCGTGCCGCTCCTCGGCGCGCCGGCCGGAGCGGGTGGGCGGTGCGCTGGGCAGGTCCATCAGGGTCAGGCCGCTCATCCGCCGTTCCCCCCTCATCGGTCTCAGACCGGAGCGGGCGGCTCCGGTGCAGGGCCGGGATCGATCGTCGAACCCGGTGGCCGGCCGGACGCGCGCTCGGCGTCCAGGGCGGTCTGCAGCACGAGCACGGCCGCCACCTGGTCCACGACCTGGCGGTGCTGGCGTCCTCGCCGGCCGGAGGCCCTCAGCGCCTGGTGGGCGCTGACGGTGCTCAGCCGCTCGTCGACGAGCCGCACCGGGGTCGGAGCGACCCGTCGGGCCAGTTCCGCAGCGTAGCCGCGGACGCTGCTCGCCGCGGGGCCTTCGCGACCAGAGAGCGACACGGGCAGCCCGACCACCACCTCGAGCGCCTCCCTGCGGGTGACCTCGTCGACGATGCGTGACTGGTCGGACGCGCCCCTGAGGTCGCGCGCCAGGGTCTCCACCGGCGTGGCGATCATGCCGTCGGGGTCGCTGGCGGACAGGCCCACCCGCACCGACCCGACGTCCACGCCGAGCCGGACGCCGCGCCTCACGAGGGCCTCACCGACCGCCGGCCGCCCCGGCCACCGCGGTCCGCACGGCGTCCAGCGCGCCCGGCACCGCGCTCGCGTCGGTGCCGCCGCCCTGCGCCACGTCGTCCTTGCCGCCACCGCCGCCGCCGAGGGCCTGCGCGGCGACGCGCACCAGCGCGCCCGCGCGGACGCCGGCCGCCCGGGCCGCGGCCGTGGTGGCCACGACCACGACCGGGCGCTCCCCCACCACCGCTGCCAGCGCCACGACCGCGGGCGCCTCGCCGAGGCGGCCACGCACGTCGAGCACGAGCGTGCGCAGGTCGTCCGCGGAGCCCAGCGAGCCGGCGTCCGCCGCGACCACCGAGAGCCCGCCGACCTCCTCGGCGGCCGCGGCCAGGCGCCCGGCGCCCGCCAGGACCTCGCGGGTGCGCGCCGCGGCGATCGCCTTGTCGGCCTCGCGGAGCTGGTCGAGCAGGGTGGAGATGCGGTCCGGCAGCTCCTCCGGACGCACCTTGAGCATCGTCGTCAGCTGCCCGACGAGGGCGCTCTCGCGCGCCAGGTGGCTGTGGGCGTCGGGGCCGACCAGGGCCTCGACGCGGCGCACCCCGGAGCCGATCGACTGCTCGCCGAGCAGGCTCACGACCCCCAGCTGGCCCGAGCGCGCGACGTGGGTGCCGCCGCACAGCTCCTTCGACCACTCGCCGATGGACACGACGCGCACGCGGTCGCCGTACTTCTCCCCGAACAGGGCCATCGCCCCGGTGCGCCGCGCGTCCTCCAGGGTCATCACCTGCGTGGTGACCGGGAGGTCGTCGGCGAGGAAGGTGTTGACCTCGGCCTCGACGTCGGCGAGCACCGACGGCGCGACCGCAGCGGAGGCCGTGAAGTCGAACCGGAAGCGGCCGGGCGCGTTCTCCGAGCCCGCCTGGCGGGCGGTGTCGCCGAGCGCGTCGCGGATGCCCTGGTGCACCAGGTGCGTCGCGGTGTGGGCGCGGGCGATGGCCAGGCGCCGGTTGGCGTCCACGACCGCCTCGACGGCGTCGCCGGCCGCGACCTCGCCGGAGACCACGCGGGCGCGGTGCACCCACAGGCCCGGGATCGGCCGCTGGACGTCGTCGACCTCGACGACGGCCCGCGTGCCGGTCGGCCCGGTCACGGTGACCCGGCCGTGGTCGGCGAGCTGCCCACCGCTCTCGGCGTAGAAGGGGGTGCGGTCGAGCACGAGCTCGACCTCGTCGCCGGCCAGGGCGACGGGCACGCTCGCGCCGTCCCGCAGGAGCCCCACCACGCGCGCCTCGGAGGCCAGCACGTCGTAGCCGAGGAAGTCGACCTCGCGGCCCAGGGAGTCGGCCACCGAGCGGTAGACGGAGGTGTCGGCGCGGCCCGAGCGCTTCTCGCGGGCGTCGGCGCGCGCGCGGTCGCGCTGCTCGCCCATGAGCCGCCGGAAGCCGTCGGCGTCCACCGCGACGCCCTGCTCGGCCGCCATCTCCAGGGTGAGGTCGATGGGGAAGCCGTAGGTGTCGTGCAGCTGGAAGGCGCGCTCGCCGGGGATCGTCGCGCTCCCCCCGCCGGAGGCCCTCCGCGCAGTGGTGACGGCCTGGTCGAGGATCGCGGTGCCGGCCGACAGGGTGCGCCGGAACGCCTCCTCCTCGGCGTAGGCGACCTGGCTGATCCGGGAGAAGTCCGTGGCCAGCTCGGGGTAGGACGGCGACATCGCGTCGCGCGAGACCGGCAGCAGCTCGGGCAGCGTCGGGGCGTCCACGCCCAGCAGGCGCATGGAGCGCACCGCGCGGCGCAGCAGCCGGCGCAGGACGTACCCGCCGCCCTCGTTGCCGGGGGTGACGCCGTCGCCGATGAGCATCAGCGCGGCGCGCACGTGGTCGGCGACCACGCGCAGCCGGACGTCGGCCTCGGCGTCGGCGCCGTAGCGGGTGCCGGCCAGCGCGGCGGCCCGGTGCAGCACCGGGGCGACCTGGTCGATCTCGTACATGTTGTCGACGCCCTGGAGCAGGTAGGCCACGCGCTCCAGGCCCATGCCGGTGTCGATGTTCTTGCGCGGCAGCTCGCCCAGGATCGGGAAGTCCTTGCCCTGGCCCTCCCCGCGCTGGAACTGCATGAAGACGAGGTTCCAGATCTCCAGGTACCGGTCGCCCGTCGGGTCGTTCGCGGGGCCGCCCTCGGGGCCGTACTCGGGGCCGCGGTCGATGTAGATCTCCGAGCAGGGGCCGGCGGGGCCGGGCTGGCCGGTGGACCAGTAGTTGTCCTCCATGCCCAGGCGCTGGATCCGCTCGGGCGGGAGCCCGGCGACCTCCTGCCACAGGCGCGCCGCCTCGTCGTCGTCGAGGTAGACCGTCGCCCAGACCTTCTCGGGGTCGAAGCCGTAGCCGCCGTCGGCCTGGGGGGTGGTGATCAGCTCCCACGCGAAGCGGATCGCCCCCTCCTTGAAGTAGTCGCCGAAGGAGAAGTTGCCGTTCATCTGGAAGAACGTGCCGTGGCGCGTGGTCTTGCCGACCTCGTCGATGTCGAGGGTGCGCACGCACTTCTGCACGCTCGTCGCCCGCGGGTACGGGGCGCTCTGCTGCCCCGTCAGGTACGGGATGAACGGCACCATCCCCGCGACGGTGAACAGCAGCGTCGGGTCGGGGCTGATCAGCGATGCGCTGGGCACGACGGTGTGGCCGCGCTCCTCGAAGAAGCGCAGCCAGCGCCGACGGATCTCGGCGGTCTCCATGGGTCCCTCTCCTGGGCGTGCGCCGGGTCCTCCGGTGACGCCCGAGCACGGCGGCGGGCTGGGGCCTGCGCCCCGGGGCCTCAGTGCCGCGGTGACGTCGGCTTCTCGAGCAGCTCCCGTGCGGTCTGCTCGTCGATGGTGCCTGCGTCGACCCCGAGGGCCACGCGCAGCTCCTGCTCTCGCTCGGCCATGCCCTCGCGGACGGCGGCGGCGAAGTCCTTGGCGCGCTCGCTCCAGCCCTCGGCGCGCCCGTGCAGGCCCGCGGGGGTGTAGGCGCGCGCGGCCCGGGTGGCGCGGCGGACGCCGAGCACCCCGGCGGCCAGGCCGGCGCCGAGCCAGAAGACGCGGCCCATCACGCCCTCCGGCGCACGCGGCCGGCCCCGGCGCGGCGCCCGCCCACGGCCTGGCGCACGCCGTAGGTGAAGGCGGCGACGCGCACGATCGGGGAGCCGAGCGTGGCGGCGAACAGCGCCGTCAGCGCCGAGGCGTTCGTGGTGATCTGCGCGGCGTTCGTGGTGATGGTGTCGATCTTGTCCATCTGCTCGTTGGCCTGGCCGACCGTGGTCGTCACCTCGCCGATCAGCGGCACCGTGGAGTCGGAGATGCCCTTGATGGTGGTGCGGGTCTCGTCGAGCACCCGGCCGAGCTTGAGCAGGGGGACGGCCATCAGGATGACCAGGATGGCGAAGGCGATGGCCGCGATCAGCCCCGCGACGTCTCCGACGGACATGGATCTCCTTGATCGACGGCTGAGCGGACGTCGAACCCTATCGCGCGCCGGCACCGCACCCCGCCGCCGGTCCCCCGCCCGCTCCCCGACCCGCCCAGCCGCGTCGATCATGGAGAAGACGAGGGTGGCCGAGGACCTGCACCCCTGGCTCCTCCATGGTCGGCGGCGGGAGCGGTGGGCGCTGGGCCGTCCCCCGGACGCACGAGAGCGCCGGGACCCAGCGGGTCCCGGCGCTCTCGGTGGAGCAGGTGCGTCAGCGGGCGTAGTACTCCACGACCTTGGACACGTCGCAGGTCACGGGGACCTCGTCGCGGGTGGGGCGGCGGACCAGGGTGGCCCGCAGGTTGGCCAGGTCGACCTCGAGGTACTTGGGCAGCGTGGGCAGGACGTCGCGGTGGGCGCCGGCGGCGGCCACCTGGAACGGCGTCATCTGCGCGCTCTTGGCGTGCACGGACACGACCTGGCCCGGGGTGACCCGGAAGGACGGGCGATCCACGCGGACGCCGTCCACGAGGATGTGGCGGTGCACCACGGCCTGACGGGCCTGGGCGATGGTGCGGGCGAGGCCGGCGCGCAGCACGAGGGCGTCGAGGCGCATCTCCAGCAGCTCGACCAGCACGTCACCGGTGCGGCCCTGGGAGCGGCGCGCCTCGTCGAAGGTGTTGCGCATCTGCGTCTCGCGGATGCCGTACTGGGCGCGCAGCAGCTGCTTCTGGCGCAGACCGAGGGCGTACTCGCTCTCGGTGCGGCGACGGGCGCGGCCGTGCTCGCCCGGCGGGTAGGGGCGGACCTCGAAGTACCGCGCGGCCTTCGGCGTCAGCGGCACGCCCAGGGCGCGGGAGAGGCGGACGGTGCGGCGGTTGCGACCGGAGTGGGACAAGCGGATCTCCTCGTTCGGGCGGGCACTCGTGCTCGACACCCGCACGTCCGGGGACGACGGGGCGATCAGCGACTGACGACGGCTCCCAGCGCGGCTGCTGGAGCCCGAGGTCCGGGCGGGGCAGGAAGCACCCACCGCAGGACCGCCTCGAGACTACCGCAGTCCGAGGGCGCCCCAGGACGCTCAGGCCCGGCGCAGCAGCGCCCGGATGCGCTCCAGCCGGGTGCGCAGGTCCCGTTCCACGCCGCGGTCGGTCGGCTCGTAGTAGACGCGGCCGACCAGGTCGTCGGGGGCGTACTGCTGCGCGGCCACGCCGTGGGGGGCGTCGTGGCTGTACTGGTAGGCCCGCCCGTGGCCCAGCCGCTGGGCGCCCGCGTAGTGGGCGTCGCGCAGGTGCGGGGGCACCGGCCCGCCGCGGCCGGCGCGCACGTCGGCCACCGCGGCGTCCACCCCGCGGTAGGCGGCGTTGGACTTCGGCGCGGTGGCCAGGTGGACGACGGCCTGGGCCAGCACGATCCGCGCCTCGGGCATGCCGATGAGCTGCACGGCCTGGGCGGCGGCGACCGCGGTCTGCAGGGCGCTGGGGTCGGCCATCCCCACGTCCTCGCTGGCCGAGATGACCAGCCGGCGGGCCACGAAGCGGGGGTCCTCCCCCGCCTCGAGCATGCGCGCCAGGTAGTGCAGGGCCGCGTCGACGTCCGAGCCGCGCAGCGACTTGATGAGGGCGCTGGCGACGTCGTAGTGCTGGTCGCCGGCGCGGTCGTAGCGCACCGCCGCCACGTCGACCGCCCGCTCCGCGCCGGCCAGGGAGACCGGGGCGGGCCGCTCGTCGCTCTCCTCCAGCGCGGCGCCGGCCGCCGCCTCCAGCGCGGTCAGCGCGCGGCGGGCGTCGCCCCCGGACAGGCGGACGAGGTGGTCGAGGGCCGCCGGCTCCAGGCGCACCTCGCCGCCCAGGCCCCGCTCGTCCGCCACGGCGCGCTCCAGCAGGGCGCGCACGTCGTCGTCGCCGAGCTCGCGCAGGGTCAGCAGGAGCGAGCGCGAGAGCAGCGGGGCGACGACGGAGAACGACGGGTTCTCGGTGGTCGCGGCGACCAGCACCACCCAGCGGTTCTCCACGCCGGGCAGCAGGGCGTCCTGCTGGGCCTTGGTGAAGCGGTGGATCTCGTCGAGGAACAGCACCGTGCGGCTGCGGTGCAGGTCGCGGCCGTCGCGCGCCTCCTCCATGACCCGGCGCACGTCCTTGACCCCGGCGGTGACGGCCGACAGCTCCACGAACCGGCGCCCGGTCGCGCGGGAGACCACGTGCGCCAGGGTCGTCTTCCCCGTCCCCGGGGGCCCCCAGAGGATCACGGACGCCGGTCCCGCCCGACCGTCCCCGCCCTCGACGAGGCGGCGCAGCGGCGCCCCCGGCGCCAGCAGGTGCTGCTGCCCCACGACGTCGTCCAGGCCGCGAGGGCGCATCCGCACCGCCAGCGGGGCACGCGCGGCCCCCCTCGTCGAGCCCGCTGAGCCAGCGCCCTCCGCGTCGTCGTCGTCGGCGGTGAACAGGTCGGCCACGGCCGAGAGCCTAGGCGCGCGGCGAGCGGGCGCCGCAGCCACCGGGACCCCTGCGAGCCGGCGCGCGCCTCACGGTCGGTGAGGACCTCGCCGAGCGCCGTCACGCCCTCACCGGAACGGCTCTGCCCCGGAGACCGGAAGGACTGACACAGCGTGACATCCACCGGCGCCCGCGGCCAGGATCGGGGCCGAGACACGACGGTCCGTGACGACCCACGAGCCCGCTCGGGAGCCGGTGCCGGAGCCGTCCCCCGCGGGGACTGCCTGTTCCGTCACGCACCGTCACCAGCGCTCCCAGTGCGGACTCCCCTCCGCGCTGGAGGTCGATCCGCCCCGCCCCTCCCCCATCTGGTGGAGACGCCCTCGCCCGTGCTGTGGAGGGGGGCTCCGCCAGATGCAGGAGGCCCCCTACGCCGCGCGAGGGGAGCCAGCGAGTCAGGGCGGACTCGACGCTGGTCGCGCTCATCCCCCGACCCCGGAGGCTGCCATGACCACCCACCGTTCCACGGCAGGCGCACCGCCGCGCGCGGTCGTCGTCGCCGCGGTGCTCGCCCTGCTGAGCACGCTCCTGCTCGCGCCTCCGGCCTCGGCTGCCACCCCCGTGCCGCGCATCGACCTCAAGGTGCTCGTCCTGGACGACGGCGCGGCGATGGTGGACGCCATCGCCGACCGGCTCGACGCCGAGGGCGTGCCCTTCGACCGCGTCGACCTCAACGCCTCCGGCCGCGCCGCCGTGACGGCGGCCACGCTCACCGTGCCGGACGCCGCAGGGCCCCACGGGCGCTACCAGGCCGTGGTGCTGCCCTCGCAGACCCCGCCCCAGCTGAGCACCGCCGAGATGACGGCCCTGCACGACTACGAGCGCAGCTACGGCGTGCGCCAGGTCGACGCCTACACGTGGCCCAACGCCACCATCGGGCTGAACGCGCCGGTCTACAGCGGCAAGGTCGACGGCCTCACCGCAACGGTCACCGCGGCGGCGAAGTCGGCCGGCTTCGGCTACCTCACCGGCTCCGTCCCGCTGGACGACGTCGACCCCGCGGTCACCGAGTCCTACGGGTACCTGGCCACGCCGGTGAGCCCGCCCGCCGCCGGCACGACGTTCACCCCGCTCGTCACGGCCAAGGCCCCCGGCTCGAGCACCACCGGCACCCTCATGGGCGTCTACTCTGGCGGCGGCCGCCAGGAGCTCGTCACCACGTTCGCCTCCAACGGCAGCCAGCAGCACTTCCGCACCCTCGCCCACGGCGTCGTGGAGTGGATGACCCGCGGCGTGCACCTGGGGCTGTACCGGAACTGGTTCTCCGTCCACGTCGACGACGTCCTGCTCCCGGACTCGCTGTGGAACGAGACCGGCAACTGCACCGTCGGCGACGACTGCGACCCCGTGCGCTACCCCGAGACGGCGCCCGGCGCGACGGCCCGGATGACCGCGGCCGACGTCACGCACCTGGCCACCTGGCAGACCGGCCGGATGCCCCTGGACCTCGCCTACAACGGCTCCGGCGTCGCGGAGTTCCAGGCCGACAACGGCGGCCAGGACCCGCTGTGGAACGCGCTCAAGGGCTCGGCCACGAAGTTCCGCTGGATCAACCACACCTGGAGCCACCCCTACCTGGGCTGCGTGCAGGACTTCTCGGTGAAGCCGTGGCGCTGCGCGACCTCGGGCAGCAGCATCCGCTGGGTCCCGCAGGCCACGATCAACGCGGAGCTCCAGCAGAACACCGCGTTCGCCACGACGAACAAGCTGCCGATCCGCGCCGGCGAGCTCGTGACCGGTGAGCACTCGGGCCTCAAGAGCGCCCCGCAGATGGCCACCGACAACCCCTACCTCGCGCCGGCGCTGAGCGGTCGCGGCATCACCTGGATCGCCTCGGACAACAGCCGGGAGAGCACCCAGCGCCAGATCGGCAGCGCGCTGACCGTGCCGCGGCACCCGATGAACATCTTCTACAACGCCGCGACCGCCCGGCAGGAGGTCGACGAGTACAACTGGATCTACACGAGCCGGGCCAACGGCGGCTCGGGCCTGTGCGAGACCTCCCCGGCGACCACGACGTGCATCAAGCCGCTCTCGCTGACGACCGGCTTCACGAGCTACATCGTGCCGCTGGAGGCCCGGATCGCGCTGCAGCACGTCACCGGCGTCGACCCGCGCCCGCACTACGCGCACCAGAGCAACATCACCCAGGACCGGATCCTCTACCCGGTGCTGGACCAGGTGCTGGCGCGCTACAAGGCCGCCTTCGCGACCAACACCCCGCTGGTCGTGCCGACCATGACCGAGGCGGGCACCGCCATCCAGCGCCAGCAGGGCTGGACGACGTCGAAGTCGGCGATCAGCGCCACGCTCGTCGGCACCACGGTGACGGTCCGCTCGACCTCCGGGAGCTCGGTCTGGGTCCCGATGTCCGCGCCCGAGGGCACGAAGCTCGGCACCGCGACCTTCGGCACCGCCTACGCCGGCAGCCGCTCCGACTGGGGCCAGCTGCCCGCCCGCGGCAGCGCCACCCTCACCCTCCCCGCCGCGCCCGGCTACACGGCGCCGGCCACCACCGCGGCCGCCCCGAGCGCCGCGAGCACCGCCCCGGCCCGGATCGCGGCGCCGAGCGGGCCCAGCACCGTCGAGATCGAGGTCCCGGACGCCGCCAGCGGCGCTCCCGAGGCCGCGGGAGTGGAGCAGCGATGAGGATCGCCCTGGTCGCCGAGGGCACCTACCCGGTCACCACCGGCGGGGTCAGCACGTGGTGCGACCAGCTGGTGCGGGGCCTGCCCGAGCACTCCTGGACGGTGCTGGGGCTGACCGCCACCGGCCGCGAGCGCCCGGTCTGGCCGATGCCCCCCACCGTCGAGCGGGTGCTCCTGCACCCGCTGTGGGGCCCCACCCCCGCGCCGCGCTGGTCGCGCTCGACGGCGGCCCGCAGCCGGGAGGCCCAGGAGGCGCTGCAGGAGCTGTGGGACGCCGCCCTGGCCCCCGACGGCGAGCAGTCGGTGCAGGCGGCGGCCGCCGCCCTGCGCCGCCTCGTGGAGGTCGCGGCGGCGACCCGGCTCAGCGGGCTGCTCGCGGTGCAGGGGTCGACGTCGGCCCTGCTGCGCGCGTGGGCCGCCCGCTGCCCGGACCTGCCACCGATGAGCGTGGCGGAGGCGGTGGCCGCGGCGGCGCTGGTCGACCGCCTGCTGGCGGCGATCGACGCCCCGCTGCCCCGGGTCGACCTCGTGCACGCGGCCGGCAACGGCACGTCCGCGCTGGTCGCGCTCACCGCCCGCTGGCGGCACGGCACCCCGGTGCTGCTCTCCGAGCACGGGGTCTACCTGCGCGAGCGCTACCTGGCCCTGCGGGAGGCGCACTACTCGTGGGCCGAGCGCCGCGCCGTCACCGCCGTCGTCCGGCGGCTGTGCGAGGTGGCCTACCGCGAGGCGGAGCGGGTGGTCCCGGTCTCCGACTTCAACCGCAGGTGGGAGGAGCGGCTGGGGGTCGACCCCCAGCGGGTCACCACCATCCCCAACGGCGTGCCCCCCGAGCTGTACTCCCCGGTGGAGGGCGAGCCGGAGGCTCCGACGATCAGCTTCGTCGGCCGGATCGACCCCCTGAAGGACCTGCACACCCTCGTGCGCTCCTTCGCGCTGGTCCACGCCCGGATGCCGGAGGCCCGGCTGCGGATCTTCGGGCCCGTGCCGGCGGGCAACGAGCGCTACCGCGACAGCGTGGTCTCCCTCATCTCCGACCTCGGCCTGCAGGGGCTGGCGACCCTCGAGGGCGCCGTCGCCAGCAGCCGCACGGCGATCGCGGCGGGCCAGGTGGTGGCCATGTCGAGCATCTCCGAGGGACTGCCCTTCACCCTCATCGAGGCGATGATGTGCGGTCGCCCCACGGTCAGCACCGACGTCGGCGGCGTCCCCGAGTGCCTGGACCCCGAGCGGAGGGCGGGCTCGCTCGTGCCGGCGCGCAACCCCGAGGCCTTCGCGGAGGCCTGCCTGGAGCTGCTCGCCGACCCCGCCCGCCGGCGGGCGATGGGCGCGGCCGCGCGGCGCCACGCGCTCGCCACGGCCACCGCCGACCGGACCCTCGCGGCCTACCGGGGGCTCTACCTCGAGACCGCTGAGGCCGTCGCCGCGGGCGTGGCGGTCGGTGCGGGGGTGCTGCCGATGGCCTCCGCGCTGCCGGCCGGCCTCGCGCTCGACGCCGTGCCGCTCCAGCCGGGCCCGGTGCCGCGGCCCCCCGCGGTGCTCGACCTGCGCGCCGACGACGACGCGCCGCTGGACCTGCGTGAGGACGACGAGGCGGTCCTGCGATGAGGCGCGCTCCCCTGCCGATCGCCCTGCCCGTGCCCGCCCAGGGGCGGGCACCGCAGGCGCTCTCGCACGGCGCGGTCGACGTCTTCGACGTCGCCGCCCGCCTCGAGGCCTCGGGCCTCAGCGACACCCAGGCGCGCAAGCACCACGGCACGCCGGACGTGTTCGCCCTGGCCGCCCAGCTGGTGCGCACCGCCCCGCCGGTCGTCGGTGGGCGGGTGCACGGGCCCTCCGGGCTCGACGAGTCGGTGCGGCGGGCGCTGCTCCTCGTGGCGGGCGCCGCGCTCGCTGCGGGCCTGGTCGCCGCCCTGGGGGTGGGAGCGGTCGAGGTGCAGACCGCCGGCGCCCTGGGCTGGGTCGGCGGTCAGGCCGTCGCC
The DNA here is from genome assembly GCF_058932755.1 of Quadrisphaera sp. DVD1. Lineage (NCBI taxonomy): Bacteria > Bacillati > Actinomycetota > Actinomycetes > Kineosporiales > Kineosporiaceae > Quadrisphaera > Quadrisphaera sp. DVD1. The sequence goes on along the minus strand of NZ_JBZYWI010000002.1, from coordinate 198 downwards.
GCGATCGCATGGACCCGCACGGGGGCCGGGCAGCTCGAGAGCGGCCTGCGGCGTGCGGCCACGGCCACCGCCGTCCTGCTCGTGCTCTCCGCCGCCCTCGGTGCCGGGGTGGCCGCCAGCACGCCCGGCGGCTGGCCGGTCGCCGCAGCGGCCCTCCTGTGCGCCACGTGGGTCGCGTACGCGGCGGCGGTCTCCCTG